>SCTD01000126.1 GCA_004299215.1 Frankiales bacterium
CTGTGCGTGCCCTGGCGGGCGGCGGCCAGCTGCGCGACGACGACCTGGTGGATCGTCGGGATGCTGACCTGCGCGGCGAAGACCTCGGCCGGCAGCTCGACGGTGCGGCCCGAGGGGCCCTCCGGGGAGCGGACGTCGACGACGATCGGCGCGGCCGTGGCTGTGGCTGTGTCGATGCTGGTGCTGGTGCTCACTTGGCCACACCACCCTTCCCGAGGCCGCCCTTGGCGGCGGTGCGGACGAGGACCATGCCGCCACGGGGGCCGGGGACGGCGCCCTTGATGAGCAGCAGGCCGCGCTCGGCGTCGATCGCGTGCACCGTGAGGTTCTGCGTCGTCGTCCGGACGTGGCCCATGCGACCGGCCATGCGCGTGCCCTTGAAGACACGGGCCGGCGTGGCGCAGGCGCCGATGGAGCCGGGCTTGCGGTGCGCGCGGTGGACACCGTGCGCCGCGCCGAGGCCCTTGAAGTTGTGGCGCTTCATGACACCGGCGTAGCCCTTGCCCTTGCTGGTGCCGACGACGTCGACGCGCAGCGGCGTTCCGCCCTCCGGCGTGAACACGTCGGCCGTGATCTCCTGGCCGACGGTGTACGCCGAGGTGTCGTCGGTGCGGATCTCGACGAGGTAGCGGCGCGGCGGGACGCCGGCCTTCGCGAAGTGCCCGGCCTCCGGCTTGTTCACCTTGCGCGGGTCGACCGCGCCGTACGCGATCTGGATCGCGCTGTAGCCGTCCTTCTCGGGGGTGCGGATCTGGGTGACGACGCACGGGCCGGCCTTGACGACGGTGACCGGGATGATCCGGTTGTTGGCGTCGAAGACCTGGGTCATCCCCAGCTTCTCCCCCAGGACGCCCTGGGTGCTCTTAGACATGTCTGCGTCCCTACAGCTTGATCTCGATGTCGACGCCCGCCGGGAGGTCGAGTCGCATGAGCGAGTCGACCGTCTTCGGCGTGGGGTCGAGGATGTCGATGAGGCGCTTGTGCGTGCGCATCTCGAAGTGCTCGCGCGAGTCCTTGTACTTGTGCGGCGAACGGATGACGCAGTACACGTTCTTCTCGGTCGGCAGCGGCACCGGCCCGGCGACCTGGGCGCCCGTACGCGTCACCGTCTCGACGATCTTGCGCGCCGAGCTGTCGATGACCTCGTGGTCGTAGGCCTTGAGCCTGATGCGGATCTTCTGTCCCGCCATGTGGCTGTGTTTCCCGTCTGAGAGGTGGTGCCGCTGACTGTCTTCTGGGTATCCGACCCACGCGCCCGGGTGTGTCGCGTCGCGCCTCAGGGAGGTGCGACGGGCACAAGGGAGTGCAAGGCCGTACGGGGTCGAACGATTCCCCGGCGACGGGGGTGGAGCAGGAGTCCTGCGCCACCCCCGGCCGAGGAGCGTGCTACTTGAGGATCTTGGTGACGCGCCCGGCGCCCACGGTCCGGCCACCCTCGCGGATGG
>SCTD01000127.1 GCA_004299215.1 Frankiales bacterium
CCGACGTGGCCGCCCGCGGCATCGACGTGCAGGACGTCACGCACGTCATCAACTACCAGTGCCCCGACGAGGAGAGCACCTTCCTGCACCGCATCGGCCGCACCGGCCGGGCCGGCGCCAAGGGCGTCGCGGTGACCTTCGTCGACTGGGACGACATGCCGAAGTGGGGGCTGATCAACAAGGCCCTCGAGCTGCCGTTCCCGGAGCCGGTCGAGACCTACTCCTCCTCCAAGCACCTCTACACCGACCTGGGCATCCCCGAGGGCACCAAGGGCACGCTGCCGCGCAGCGCCCGGGTGCGCGCCGGGCTGCACGCCGAGGAGCTCGAGGACGTCGGCGAGACCGGGCGGCGCAAGCCCGCGGGTCGCGAGGGCGGCCGGGACGGCGGGGCTCGCGGCGGCGGCCGGGCGGGAGGGCGCTCGGGCGCTCGCTCCGGCGCTCGTGACGACGCCCCGGCCGCCACCGGCGACGACGCCCCCCAGCTGCCCAAGCGCTCCGGCGGCGCGCGCCGGCGCACGCGCGGCGGCGGCGCTGCGGTCGAGGGGGTGGCCGGCACCGGTGCGGCCCCCGAGGCAGCGGCCGACGGCGAGGGCGGCGCCCCCCGGCGTCGCCGCCGCGGTGGCCGCGGTCGTGGCGGCGGCAGCGGCGAGGGCGCGACCGCGTCGGAGTAGGGGCGACTGCCCCCCCACAGCCGATCAGTGCCCGCGTGGAGCGGTGATCGGTCGTGGAGGACGGGACGATCACGCCGCTTCAGGAGGACCCCTCCGGGTGCCGATGGAGCGGCCATGGTGATGCGAAGCGTGGCGGGTGCCCGGACCGGCGAGGACGTGGAGGACCTCCGAGCCTGGCTGGGGCAGCTCGACGGCGCGCCGGAGGTGCACGAGACGGTCGTGCTGCACTGCCCCGCGCACGGCGAGGACCCGCCGATCTGGGCGTACGTCGAGGCCGACGCCGGCGCGGGCCTGGCCCGCCGCCGTTGCCTGGCCTGCGGCACCGCCGTGCACCTGCTCGACTCCGAGGCCCGCTGGAACCACCCGCCGATGTGGGCCTGCGCCGGCTGCGGCCACTCGATCGCCGAGCTCGCCGCCGGGCTGAGCGTCCCGGACGGCGAGCACGTCGAGTGGGTCGCGCTCGCCGCGCGCTGCGTGGAGTGCGGCCGGCTGGCCGGGCTCACCGACGTCGTCGTCGACCGGACTCCGCTGGCCGAGGTGCTCTCCGGGCTGTAGCCGGCTACGGCCCGTGCTGTAGCGCCTACGGCGTCAGCGGCTGGAAAGCGCCCGCCGGCACGGCGTAGACGGCTCCGGGCGGGGGCGGACCGTCCTCGGCGGCCACGGCCGGTGCCGCGCCGACGTAGAGCGTGCCGCGGCTCCACAGCAGGCTCGCCGCGCCCTCGAGCTCGGCGACGCTGAGCTGCCCGTTCCGCAGCCGGAAGACGGCGCCCGCGAACGGCGAGGCTGCGTAGATCGCCCCGTCGTCGCCGACGGCGATGTCGGTGAGCGGCGGCGCGTCGGGGTGGGTCGCGGTGAGGGTCGCGGTGAGGGTCGCGACGATCTCCCCGGTGCGGGGGTCGACCTTCCAGACGTGGCCCCGGACGAAGGCACCCAGACCCGACACGTAGAGGTACCCGTCAGGCCCCAGCGCCACGCCGGTCGGCACCGGGTCGCAGCCGACGACGTCACCGTTGTTGTCCCCCGCGCCGTCCGGGTCGTCGCACGGCGCCTGCAGGTCCAGCGGGAACACCGTCAGGACGCTGACCCTGCCGCTGGCGCTCACCCGCAGCAGGGCGTTCGCAGCGGCGTCCACGACGATGAAGCCGCCCTTGTAGGCGAGGACGTCGTACGGGTTGGACTGCGCGTCCTCGTTCAGCGGCTGGCCGTCCGGGTTGTTGTCGAGCTCGAACTCCAGCAGGTCGTGCGCGACGCTGATCGTGCCGTCCCGCGTCAGCCGGCCGAGGTAGGTGAGCGTGGCCGGTCCCTCCGGGTCATCGCCCTCGCTGCCCACGACGTGGACGGTGTTGCCCTGCAGCGTCAGCCCGGGGGCGAACGTCAGGTCCTCGGCGATGGTGACCGTGCCCGTGGAGCTGTCCGTCACGTCCGCCCGCAGGAGCCTGCCGGTGAACGGGTCGGCGATGTAGATCTCGTGACCGCCGGGACCTGCAGCCAGGTGCAGCGGCGACACGACGCCGTCGGCCACGAGCACAGGTGCGGTGCCGGACGGAGGTGCCGGCCGGGGCTTCGCCTGAGCAGGGCCCGCGGTGACGAGCGCCAGGGCCGCGCCGCTGAGGACGGCGACGGTGCGCAGGATCGGATGGCGAACGAGCATGGGTCCCCCCTGGGACGACGACAGGTCCTGCAGTAGAGGCCCGAGCCCGGCGGCTGATGCAGCGGCGGCAGACTGTCCGGGTGCGCCTGCTGCTGCTCGCCGACACCCACGTCCCCGCGCGTGCTCGCGAGCTGCCGGCAGCGGTGTGGGCCCAGGTCGACACCGCCGACCTCGTCGTCCACGCCGGCGACTGGATCGACGTGGCGCTGCTCGACGCGCTCGAGGCGCGCTCTCGCGCGCTGCTCGCCTGCTGGGGGAACAACGACGGGCCGGAGCTGCGCGCCCGGCTGCCCGAGACCGCCCGCGCCACGCTCGAGGGCGTACGGGTCGCCGTCACCCACGAGACCGGTCCCGCCGCAGGCCGCGAGCGGCGCGCCGACCTGGCGCACCCGGACACCGACTTGCTGGTCTTCGGGCACAGCCACATCCCGTGGGACGCCACGACGCCCGGCGGGATGAGGCTGCTCAACCCGGGCTCCCCCACCGACCGCCGGCGCCAGCCGGTCTGCACCCTGATGACCCTGTCGCTCGCGGCCGGCGAGGTCCGCGACGTGCAGCTGCACCCGGTCGATCGGTGACCGCTGCCGTCATCCTGCTGGCCGCCTTCGTCACCGCCGCCGTGTCGGGCGTGCTCGGCATGGCCGGCGGCCTGCTGCTGCTCGGCGTGCTGCTGCTGGTGCTGCCCGCGACCGTCGCCTTCGTCGTGCACGGCCTGCTGCAGCTGGTGAGCAACGGCTGGCGCGCGGTCCTGCAGCGCAGGCACCTGCAGTGGCAGGTGGTCGGCTGGTACTCCCTCGGCGCGCTCGCCGCGGGACTGCTCGTGGCCCTGGTCCGCTACACCCCGGACAAGGCGCTGACGTACCTGCTGCTGGGCCTTGTCCCGATGCTGGTCTGGCTGCCCAGGGAGCGGATGCACCTCGACGCAGCCCGCCCAGCGCACGCCGTCCTGGCCGGCCTGCTGGTCACCGCGGTCAACCTCACTGCGGGGGTGGCGGGCCCGCTGCTGGACGTCTTCTTCGTACGCACGACGCTCGGCCGGCACGCCGTCGTCGCGACGAAGGCGGGCACCCAGGT
>SCTD01000128.1 GCA_004299215.1 Frankiales bacterium
GGAAGCGGCGCGCTGATCTGCCGCTGCCTGCTCGCCATGTCCATCACGGTCGTCGACGACAGCCTCTGTCGGCTCTGATCCGCCTTCCGGTCCGCCGTTCGGCGGGCCCAGGACCGACAGACGCCCGACGACCTGAGGACCACGTCATGACCACCACGCCCCTGCAGAACCCGCCCGCCGCGCCCTGGCTGCGGCGCCTGTGCGCCCGCCTCGGCGGGTGGTGCGACTACCTGCTCGACACCCACCACTCGCGCATCCCCTTCTGAGCCTGTCGCGACGCGCTGGCGCGCCGCGTGCGCGTGCGCTGACCCGTTGAGCGGGAGCCTCCGTGGTGTCCGGCTGCCCCGTCCGGTCGCGGGCGGGGACGGGCGGGGTCAGGCGGTGCGTCGGGCGAGCAGCCGGTCGACCACGGATGAGGCGGGACATCTGCCGGTGGTGACCAGGAG
The DNA here is from genome assembly GCA_004299215.1 of Frankiales bacterium. Classification (GTDB taxonomy): domain Bacteria; phylum Actinomycetota; class Actinomycetes; order Mycobacteriales; family SCTD01; genus SCTD01. The sequence continues at coordinate 447 of SCTD01000128.1, forward strand.
CAGCTGGTTGAGGCCGATGGCCGCCGTCATCAGCAGGAACAGCGGCGAGACCGCCGCCGACAGTGCGGCGCTGATCAGGGTGGCGGTGCCGGCGAGCAGGAAGAGCACTCGTTCGCGGGGCCAGGCGGTGTTCGTGAGGCAGGTCGTCGGGGCTGGCATGCGGGTTCCTCCAGGGCGATCGGGGGGCTCCGGCGGGCGGTCTGCGCGACGCCGTCGAAATACCCCCCAGGGTACCGTTCTTGACGTTCGCATGACCGGGCGCCAGGCAGGCGTCCGACCACGACGCTGAGGACGGACATGACAGAGGACAGCACCCCCCGGCGGAGGGCCCGCGCCGCGAGCGCGTCCGCGGCCGCCGACGGGACCCGCCCGTCGCAGGCCCGCCGCAGGCCCGCCGCGGACGACGGCCCCGCCGCCCCGCGCAGCCGACGCACCCGGACGAACACCGCCCAGGACACCCCCGCGGCTGCGCCGCGGACCCCCGCCCGCCGCAGCGCCCCGGCGCGACCGGCCGACCCGCAGCCGCTCGCCGACGCCCTCGTCCCGGCGCTCGTCCCCGCGCTCACGGCCGCGCTCGCGCCGAGAGTCGCCGACGAGGTCGCAGCCCGGCTCCAAGACACGGCCCCGGCCCGACGCGACGCCGACAGCCCCGACGCCGCGAAGCCCGCCCGGGCGGACGGCACAGCGCCGGACCCGCTGAACGGCCGTCGATTCGGCCCGCTGGGCCGCCTCGGGGCGTGGACCGCGACGCACTTCCGGCCCGTCCTGGTCGCGTGGCTCCTCGTCGTCGTCGCGCTCGGCGCGTTCGCGCCGAAGGTCGAGCACGCGCTGGCCGGGGCCGGGTGGGAGGCCAAGGGCTCGGACTCGGTCCAGGCCCGGGAGATCGTGCAGGCGCAGTTCGGCGGGATGTCGAGCTCCGCTCTCCAGGTCGTCGTCGCGTCCGAGGACGGCCCGGTCACCGAGGGAGCGGGCAAGAAGGCGATAGACGAGGCGATCGCGCTGCTCAAGGAGGACGAGCGCGTCGCCGACGTCGTCCCGCCGCAGCCCGGCATGTCGATCTCCCAGGACGGCAAGGTCGCGGTCGTCCAGGCCGGGGCGGGCGACCCGAACACCAACGAGATGGTCCGTGCCGCCGACGACCTCAAGGACCCGCTCCGCGAGCTCGGCGGGGAAGGCGTCACCGTCGCCATGACGGGCAGCTCGGTGCTGTGGAGCGACTTCAACGCCGCGAACCGCGACGCCATGATCAAGAGCGAGCTGATCTCCTGGCCCGTGACCTTGGGAATCCTCGTCCTGGCGTTCGGGTCGCTGGTGGCGGCGGGCCTGCCGCTGATGCTCACGATCATCGGGCTCGTCGCCGCCGCCGGGTCGCTGTACATCGGCACGCTGTTCGGCGACATCTCCATCTGGGCGATGAACTTCGCGCTCATGTTCGCCCTGGCGCTCGGGATCGACTACGCCCTGTTCCTGGTCGTCCGGTTCCGGGCCGCGCACTTCGGCCAGTCCGAGAACGTCGTCGAGGCCGTCGCCGAGACAATGGAGACAGCCGGCAAGGCCGTCCTGTTCAGCGGCCTGACCGTCCTCATCAGCCTGTCCGCGGTCATGCTCGTCCCGTCGCCGGCGGTCCAGTCGATGGCGCTCGGGATCATGCTCGCGGTCGTCTTCGTCCTCGCCGCGACCCTCACGCTGCTCCCCGCCGTCCTGGCCCGGCTCGGGGACCGCGTCGACGCGGTCTCGCTGCCGTGGGTGCACGCCGGTGAGCACCGCAGCCCGAAGTTCGCCGCCTGGGCCGAGCGGCTCTGGAAGCGGCCGTTGGCCTACGGCGCCGTCGCCCTGATCGTCCTGATCGCCCTCGCCCTGCCGGTGTTCGGGCTGCGCACCGGCATGCCGAGCATCAAGGTCGTCCCCGAGGACGAGTCCAGCCGAGTCGGGTACGCCCTGGTCACGGAGGCGTTCGGCCCGGGCGCCCCCGGCATGCTGCAGGTCGTCGCCCCCGAGGCCGACGCCGAGCGGACCGCCGCGGTCCTGGACGCGGACGCCGGGATCGCCCAGGTCATGCCCGCCATGAAGGGCGACGGCGGGATGGTCCTGGTCCAGGCGGTCCCGACGACCGACCCGTCGTCGCAGCAGATGGGCGACACGATCGACCGGCTCCGTGCCGAGCTCCCCGGCGACGTCCTCGTCGGCGGCGCGGCGGTCGAGAACTACGACCTGGAGAACCTGCTCGGCGACAAGGCCCCGCTCGTCATCGGCGTTGTCCTCGCCCTCGGGTTCCTGCTCCTGCTCGTCGCGCTGCAGGCGCCGCTCATCTCCGCGCTCGGCGTCCTGACGAACCTGCTCGCGACCGCCGCGGCGTTCGGGGTCGCCAGGCTGATCTTCGACGAGGGGATCGGGTCGGGCCTGCTCGGGTTCGAGTCGCAAGGGTTCCTCGACGCGTGGGCCCCGGTGTTCTTCTTCGCGATGATCTTCGCGATTGGGATGGACTACACCGTGTTCCTGCTCGCCAGCGCGAAGGAGCACTGGGAGAAGAGCGGCGACGCGAAGGAGGCGATGGTCGGCGGTCTCGCCCACTCCGGCCGGACGATCTTCGCCGCCGCCGGCGTCATGGTCGCGGTGTTCTTCACCTTCTCGCTCTCCGAGCCGCTCCCGCCCAAGGAGATGGGGATCATCCTCGGCGTCGCCGTCCTGCTCGACGCCCTGCTGATTCGCCTGCTGCTCCTGCCGGTCCTGCTCCGGCTCACCGGCAAGGCCGCCTGGGCCAGCCCGGCGTGGCTCCGCAAGGTCCTCCCGAACGTCACGTTCAGCCACTAGCTCCGACAGGGCCGCCCCGCGCCCGGTTCCGTCGCCCCGCGGGGCGCGCCCGGGCCGGCAGACCGGACGGGAACACGCCCTTCCCCGGGTTCGTTCAGATACCCAGGGGGGTACCTCGGGCAACGCGCTCACGCCCCCGACGAGACGGAGGACAGCATGTGGCACCACGGATACGGCTCCGCGTCCTGGCTGTGGATGGCCGGGATGATGACG
>SCTD01000129.1 GCA_004299215.1 Frankiales bacterium
GTGGCCGATCGAGCCCCAGCACCGGGCGTCGCGGGTGCCGGCACCGTGACCCCGTCGACGAAGCAGTGCCCCCAGGTCTCCTCCGGCTCGGCGGAGGCGACGAGCGGGTGGTCCTCGACATGGGCGTGCTCACGAGCGTGCTGGCTCGGGGACGAGTCGCAGCAGCCGACGTGTCCGCAGCTCAGGCAGATCCGCAGGTGCACCCAGTCCCCGCCGGCTCGCAGGCAGGCCACGCAGCCGGGCGCCCTGGCGAGCACCGGCCGGGACGCCTCCTCGTGCGTGCACCCGCCGGTGACGGGCCAGGGGTAGCGCACGACCCGGACGGTGTCCACGACGGTCCGGTGGGGGGTGGGAGCCGGCTCGCTGTGTCCGAGCACGGCGAGCACCTGCTGCGTCAGGGCCTGCGCGGAGACGTGGTCGGCGTCGACGACGTGGTCCGCTCCGGCCTCAGCCAGCCTGGCGACGTCCGCCTCGCCGAGAGGCCGGGCGGCTATCGGCGCCGACGTGAGCAGGCGGGCAGCGCTGACGACTCTGAAGGCCTGCTCCGGCCCGCCCTCGGCCACCACGACCAGGCGCGCGTTCGGGACGCCGGCTGCCCGGAGCACGGCGGCCTTGTTCGGGTCGCCGCGGACCACGACGAGCCCGGCGGCCTCGGCGACGGCGGCGCCGTCGAGGTCCAGCGTGGTCATGACCACGGGGACACCGCGCTGGCGCAACGTCTCGGCGAGGTCCAGCGCCGTGGGCCCCGAGCCGACGATCACCACGTGGTCTCGGTGGGCGGCGTGCCCGTCGACCACCTCCTCCTCGCCGGCCGCGCCAGGAGCCGTGGACGGGCTGACCGGACGGTCCACCCGGGCCGCGGCGGCGGCGAGCGCGGGACTCGCGAGCATGAGCAGCACGGTCGTGGCGGCCACGAGCTGCGAGCCGTCCTGACGACCCAGCGGTGACAGCCCGGCGGCCGTGCCCACCGTGAGCAGGACGAAGGAGAACTCACCGACCTGCGCCAGGAGCAGGCCTGTGGCGGCCGCCGTCCGGGCGCGGACACGGACCGCCGCTGCCGCCACTGCCGCGGTGACCGCCTTGACCGCCAGCACCACGACGGCCGCGCCGACCACGAGCCCGGCGTTGTCCAGGAGGACGCCCAGGTCGAGCAGCATCCCCACGGAGACGAAGAAGATCGCGCTGAAGGCGATCTGCAGCGGCAGCACCTCGGCGAGGACGTGGGTGCTTGCCCGGCTCTCGCTGACGATCAGGCCGGCGAGGAAGGCCCCCAGCGAGACGCTCACACCGGCCAACGCGGTGAGGTAGGCGGTGCCGAAGCAGACGGCCACGACGGCGAGCAGGAAGACCTCGGGCACGCAGGCGCGAGCCACCACGTCCAGCAGCGGAGGCATCACCCGCCGGGCCACCAGCAGCACGGCGACCACGACGCCGACGGCGGTCAGGACTGCCTGCAGCAGGTAGCCGACGCCTCTCGCGCCCTCCGCGCCGCCCGGGCCGAGCAGCGGTACGACCAGGACCATGCCGATGACGGCGAGGTCCTGGCCGATCAGCACGGCCACCGACAGCCGACCCCGTTGCGTCGAGGTCTCCCGACGGTCCCCGAGCAGCTTGAGCACGATGGCCGTCGAGGACAGCGAGATGAGGAACCCGGTGAAGACGCCTTCGCGCCACGAGCCCCCGAGCGACAGCGTCAGGACCAGGCCGGCGCCGGTGGTCAGCGCCAGCTGGAGTCCTCCGGCGAGAGCGATCCAGGTCCAGACCCGCGCCAGCCGGTCGAGGGAGAACTCGATGCCGATCGTGAAGAGCAGCAGGATGACGCCGATGTCGGCAGCGGCCTGGACCGTCGCGCTCTTCTCGACGAGGCCCAGCTGGGCGGGGCCGAGCAGGACGCCCGCAGCCAGGAACCCGACGATCGGCACGACGCGGACCCGCGCCGTGAGGTAGCCGATCGCCGCGGCCGCGATCACCAGCGCGGCGACCGGCCCGAGGTAGTCCGGCGCCGCGCCGGCTGCCAGCACCAGCTCGTGAGGCGCCGGTGTCGCCGGCGGCGTCAGGTAACCGCTCACCGGTCGGCGTGCCGGTAGGCCGCCGGAGCGCGGTCCAGCATGCCGAGATCGACTGTGGGCCTGCCCTTCTCGGCCAGCTGGTCGAGGACCGGCCGAACCGGATCCACGTGCTCGGTCGAGCGCTGCTCGTCGGCCTGCCGCTCGTCCCGCGCATCGGGCACGGCCGTCACGCTGCCTCCCTCGTCGCAGGGGCGCCCCACCGCTGAGGGGTGCCGGCGTGGTCACTGCACCCCCTGGCCCACGGCCTGGCTATGGGCAGACATGCCGATCCCGCGCGCGCCGCGACCGTGCACGGCGTGCGGACGTCATCGCGCGCACGGGGGTCGGGATCGGTCGCGCTGCCGATGCACCTGGTCGCGCACCCAGGGCAGGCTGGTAACGCTGCGAGATGCTGACGTCACGGCGGGAGGCAGCTGCGTGACCGTACGAGACGCGGAGCAGCCCCGGCACCCGCCGCTCGCCACAGCGGGTCCGGTCGCACCGCTCGATCGCTACGTCCTCAGTCTGCCGAGCGCGGACCGGGAGCGCGCGGGCGCGGTCGACCGGACGAGGGAGATCGCGCAGATGGCGCGGCTGTTCCGAGGAGCCACCGCCGGCGTCGTGCTCACCCGGCGCGGCGACGTCCTGCCGCTCCGCGGTCTGCCCCCGCACCCGTTGCTCGTCGGGGATCCACGGGTTCTCGCCACAGCGTCCCGCGAGCTGGCCCGCAGCGCGTCGTGCACCGGCTTCCTCCTGCCGGCGGGCGTCGGTGACCCGGAGCGGCTCGTGCGGATCTCGGCGATCGACTGCGCCATCCCCGGCCTCGACCACCTGGCGGCCGTCGTGGTCCTCTCCCCGCCCGGCGACCTGCGCGGGCTCACGACGTTCGCGCTGCGCGTCCTCGGTCTCGTCGTCGACGGGACGGTCACGACCGGGGCCATCGCCACGGCACTCGGCGTGGACGTGACGAAGGTGAGCGGCGCGCTCGACGCGGCCCTGGCCGCCCTGTCGGCACCCGACCTCCCGGCGGCCGCGGTTCGCGCTCTGCGCGCAGGACTGCGGATCCCTCCGCAGTGCGCATCGACGTAGTCCGTGAGGGGGGGCGGGGACGGGCCGCCACTCAGAATTAGGTCGCTCGTGGGACGGTAGGTGGGCGACCCGCGGCGTCACGACACCGGGACGACGTCGGGCCGTGGTCCGGGTGCCGATGCTCGCCCGGAAGGAGGATCCGATGTCGAAGTCGCCGAGTGTGGAGCTTGCCGAGATCGCCGCCTCGGCCGACGACCTCCCTCGTCGTTCCGAGGAGATGCTGCTGGCGCTGCGACGCGTGGTGCCCTTCGACGCCGCGTGGCTGGCACTCGCCGAGCCGAGGAGGAGCTGCTACGCCTCCCTGGCGAGCGTCGACCTCGACCGCGGCGCCCTCAAGCACCTCGGCGGTCCCCGCATCCAGCCGGGCAGCGACGTCACGCAGACCGACCGTGCCCGGCCTCCGCCGAGCCTCTCGGACCTGCCCTACCCCGCCGCCGCCCTGCTGACGTGGGGCGAGTGCCTCCTGCCCGCCGGTGTCCACGGGGCTCTGGCGGTGGGGCTGTTCGGCAGCGGCAGGCGTCACGTCGGCTTCCTCGCGCTGCTGTACGCCAGCAGGCAGCCGCCGTCCCTCGTGGCGCGGCGCCGGCTGCAGGGACTCACCGGGGTCCTGGCTCTCGGGATCGACCCCTTGCGCTCCCTGGCCTCGGCTGCGCGCGTGGTGCGCGGCGCGAGCGCAGGCGCCGTGCTGTGCTCCACCGGTGCCACCGGACTTCCCGGGCTCGCGGGTGACGCACTGCTCGCCGACGGATCACCCGTCGTCCTGTTCGCCCGCTCGTGCATCGACGACGGCCAGGTCTTCGCGTCCTTCCTCTGGCCCCGGGGCGGCCGGCACGCCCCGGAGGGGCACGTCCGCGTCACCGTCCTCGCTGATCCCGGCGGGGCATCGGCAGGCGTGGTGGGGGCAGTGGTCCTGTCGCCCGTCCCCGACCTCCACGGGCTCACACCACGCGAGCTCGAGGTGCTCGGGCTGCTGGTCGAAGGGTGCGCCAACCAGCAGATCGCCCGCGCGCTCGTCGTGACGACGCGCACCGTGGCCGCGCACGTCGAGCACATCCTCGTCAAGCTGAGTGCGCCCACGAGGACGTTCGCCGCGGTGCGGGCGGCGCGCGAAGGGCTCTACGTGCCCTTTGGTCCCGTCGTCGTGTCGGCACTGAACCGAGGTTTCCCAGCGGGTCTCGTCGCCGGCGCGCGTCCCGCAGGCGGACCGGGACCCGTGGGTGCGGTCGCGCGACGCCCGGCGCCGGGCTGATGCGCAGCCGTACCTCGTCGTCGTCGCTCGCGACCATGAGCCAGGGAACCACGGGCCTGCGGCAGCCGCCGCGCCGACGACGCCTGTCGCGCTGCGGTGGCAGCGCCTCCGACTGCTGTCCAGAGGCGGTGGCGGCCGGCTGGACCTACGGTGACGGCACCCGTCCGTCCGAGGAGAAGAGGCAACGTGGCCGAGTCCGTGAGGGGCGTCGTCGCCCGGTCCAAGAACGCTCCCGTCCGGGTGGAGACCGTGATCGTGCCCGACCCCGGTCCCGGTGAGGCCGTCGTCGCCGTGCAGGCGTGCGGGGTGTGCCACACCGACCTGCACTACCGCGAGGGCGGGATCAACGACGACTTCCCCTTCCTGCTCGGCCACGAGGCGGCCGGCGTCGTGGAGCGGGTCGGCGAGGGCGTCACCGACGTGCAGCCGGGCGACGTCGTGGTGCTCAACTGGCGGGCCGTCTGCGGCGACTGCCGGGCCTGCCGTCGCGGCCGTCCCTGGTACTGCTTCGACACGCACAACGCCGCCAGCCCGATGACCCTGGAGGACGGGACGCCGCTCGCCGCCGCGCTGGGCATCGGGGCGCTGGCGGAGAAGACGCTCGTCCACGCGGGGCAGTGCACCAAGGTCGACCCCTCCGTGGACCCTGCCGCCGCCGGCCTTCTCGGGTGCGGCGTCACGGCCGGCTGGGGGGCCGCCGTGAACACCGCGCCGGTGCGCCAGGGCGACTCGGTCGCCGTCATCGGGTGCGGCGGCGTCGGCAGCGCCGCGGTGGCCGGCGCCGTCTACGCCGGCGCGCTTCGCGTCATCGCCGTCGACACCGATCCGCGCAAGCTCGAGTGGGCCGAGGACTTCGGCGCGACCGACACGGTCGACGCGTCCACCGAGGACGTCGTGGACCGGCTGCGCGAGCTCACCGGCGGCTTCGGGCCGGACGTCGTCATCGACGCGGTGGGCACCGCGGCGACCTACCGGCAGGCGTTCGACGCCCGGGACCTGGCGGGCACCGTCGTGCTCGTCGGCGTGCCGAACCCGACCGTCACGCTCGAGCTCCCGCTCATCGAGGTCTTCGGCCGTGGGGGAGCGCTCAAGTCCTCCTGGTACGGCGACTGCCTGCCGTCGCGCGACTTCCCCCTGCTGGCCGAGCTCTTCCGGCAGGACCGCTTCCCGCTGGACCGGTTCGTCACGGAGCGGATCGGGCTCGACGACGTCGAGGCGGCCTTCGGCCGCATGCAGCGCGGTGAGGTCCTCCGGTCCGTGGTGGTCCTGTGAGCACGTTCCGGGTGGAGCACCTGAGCACCAGCGGCACCTTCAGCCTCGACGGCCAGACCTTCGACGTGGACAACAACGTCTGGCTGCTCGGGAACGACCACGAGGTCCTCGTCCTGGACGCACCGCACGACGCGGCGGCGATCGAGCGGGCGGTCGCCGGCCGCGCGGTCGTGGCGATCGCCTGCACGCACGCCCACGACGACCACGTGCGCTACGCGCCGGAGCTGGCCGAGCGCCTCTCCACGCAGGTGCTCCTGCACCCGGCGGACCGCGTGCTCTGGGACCTCACGCACCCCGACCGCGCACCGGACGGCGAGCTCCGCGACGGCGCCGTGCTGGAGGTCGCCGGGACGCGCGTCGAGGTGCTGCACACCCCCGGGCACGCCCCGGGAGCCGTCTGCTTCTCGGTGCCGTCCGAGGAGCTGCTCTTCAGCGGCGACACGCTGTTCGCCGGCGGGCCGGGGGCCACCGGCCGGTCGTACAGCGACTTCGACACCATCCTCGGCTCCATCCGCTCGCGGCTGGCGCCACTGCCGCCCGCGACGACCGTGCACACCGGGCACGGGCCCTCGACGACGATCGGGGCCGAGCTGCCCTCCTACGACGAGTGGGTCCGGCGCGGGCACTGACGCCGGCAGGCGATGAAGATCACAGCAGGGGTCGGCCGCCGCTGCGTCGAAACACGACTGCAACGGCTGCCGGTTAGAACACGTTCTATCCTGGACGGCGTGCTGTGACCCAGCACACGATGATCGCCCTGCTGGCTCGTCCCGCCCCCGAGGAGACCGCTGTGCGTCGCTCGCTCCTTCCTCCTGTCGTGCTGCTGTCCGTCCTGGCCATGACGGCGTGCGGCGTGCGCGTCGACGACTCCCTCCGCCAGCAGGCTGCGGCCGCGCAGCTCGGGGGAGGCGGCGGTGGCGGAGCCGTGTCCGAGGACGGCACCCCGCTGGTGGGCGCGGACGGCGAGCCCCTCACCGGCGACGCGACCACGGGCGACGCCGGGACGGGCACGACCGGGTCCACGGGTGGCGGGACCGGCGCCTCGGGCTCGGGCGGCAGCGCGGGCTCGGGTGGCGCCGCGGGCGGCGGCGGGGGTGCCGCGGCACCGGCTCCCGCCGGCGGCAACGGCGGAGCCACGGACGTGGGCGTCACGGGGACCCAGATCACGATCGGCACGGTCGCCGACCTGTCCGGACCGGTGCCGGGCCTGTTCCAGGGCGCGGTCATCGGGACGCAGGCCTACGTCGCGAAGGTCAACAGCGAGGGTGGGGTCTTCGGGCGCAAGCTCAAGGTCGCGGTCGGCGACGGGCAGCTCGACTGCGGTCAGAACCGTGCCCAGCACGCGGCGCTGAGCACGAAGGTCTTCGCCTTCGTCGGCTCCTTCTCGCTGAACGACAACTGCGGCACCGAGGCCATCGCCGGCAAGGGCATCCCCGACGTCCACAACGCGCTGACCCAGCAGTCGCTGGCCGACAAGACGAACTTCTCCGTCCAGCCGCTGCCGCCGGGCTGGCGCACCGGGCCGCTGCAGTACTTCAAGAAGAAGTTCCCGGACCGCTGGACCAAGATCGGCAGCATCTACGCCAACGTCGGCGGGGCGAGCGCCACCTGGCTCCAGGGCACCAGGCCGGCGATCGAGTCGACCGGTGGGAAGGTGCTCTACGACCGGGGCTTCGGGCCGACCGACACCGACTTCACCGCCGACATCGTGCGCATGCGCAACGACGGCGTGCAGCTGCTCTACATCTCCGCGAGCGACGCGCCGACCTTCGCCCGCATCGTCAAGGCGGCCAGGCAGCAGAACGTCGACTGGCCGATCATCGCCGGCGGCATCGCCTACGACGAGGGCTTCCTCAAGCAGGTCGGCGCCGACGGCGAGGGCGTCCTGGGCGACCAGCTCTACAGCCAGTTCTTCAACGCCGACGACGCCTCCGCCATCCCCGCGGTCAAGGAGTTCCAGACCTGGACCGGCCGGGTGGCGCCGGGCAAGAAGCGCGACCTGTTCGCGGCCTTCGGATGGGCGTCGGCGGAGCTGTTCGTCGAGGCGCTGAAGAAGGCGGGACCGCGGGCCGAGCGGGAGACGCTCCTCGCCGAGCTGGCGAAGATCACGAAGTTCGACGCGAGCGGCCTGCTCGCGCCGAGCAACCCCGCCGGCAAGCAGCCCCCGACCTGCTACGTGCTCAACACGGTCAAGGGCGGCAAGTGGGTGCGCGTGGACACGCCTCCGAACGCCTACCGGTGCGACGGCACCTTCTTCCGCAGCTGACGTGACCACCTTCCTGGCCTTCACGACCGTGGGTCTGGTCGTGGGCTGCATCTACGCCCTGACGGCGACGGGGCTGGTCGTGACCTACACGACCTCCGGCATCTTCAACTTCGCCCACGGCGCGGTCGGGATGATCGGCGCGTTCACCTACTGGCAGCTCAACCAGGACTGGGGCTGGCCGGCGCCGCTGGCGCTCGTCGTGGTCCTGGGCGTGCTCGCCCCGCTGTTCGGCGCACTGGTGGAGCGGGTGCTGATCCGGCCGGTGCAGGGCGGGTCGGTGGACCTGGCCATCGTCATCACGCTCGGCCTGCTGCTGTTCCTCATCGGCCTCGCGAACGTCATCTGGAAGCCGACCGAGACCCGCGTGCTGCCGGAGTTCTTCGCCGGCTCGTCGGTCCAGGTCGGCTCGCTGGCTGTGCTTCACGGCC
>SCTD01000130.1 GCA_004299215.1 Frankiales bacterium
CCGGCAGCAGCACCCCTGCACCCGTGCGTTGCGTCATGCTCAGCGGAGCGCTTGCGCGCTCGCTGCGCAGGACGCAACGAGGTGTTCAGGGTCGCAGCTGGCGAAGCACGGTCGGGACCTCGTCCAGCAGCTCGCGGGCGAGGAAGCCGACCCGCCCGATCCGAGCCGTGAGCAGGTCACCGGCCGCCGAGTGGAGGTACTGCCCCCACACCGCGGCCTGGGCGGGGTCGGCGCCGCGGGCCAGCACCCCGCCGACAAGCCCGGCCAGCACGTCACCCGAGCCGGACGTGCCCAGCCCGATGCCGCCTGCCTCGACGCACCAGCAGCGGCCGTCGGGGGAGGCCACCCAGCCGGGCGCGCAGACCACGGCGCCGTAGCGTGTCGCCACGGCCGCCGTCGCCTCGAGCCCGTCGAGAGCGGAGTCGTCGAGCAGCGCCGCCAGCTCGCCGTCGTTCGGGGTCAGCGCCGCGGTCACGCCGGAGAGCACGGCGGGGGTCAGCGCGGTCAGCGCCAGCCCGTCGAGCACGACCGGCGTCTGCCCTAGCCGCGGCAGCACCGCAGCCAGCAGCTCGCCGGCTCCGTCCGTGGACATCAGCCCGGGCCCGATCACCACCGCCGAGGCCTGTGCGGCGCGCGACACCACCTCGTCCGCCGCCGACGCCGCGAGCGACCCGTCCGGGCCGGCAGCCAGGCCCACGACCGCCGCCTCCGGAACCGCCACGGCGAGCGCGACCGCCGTCTCCGAGACCGTCACGACCTGCAGCCGGCCGGCGCCGGAGCGCAGCGCGGCCAGACCGGTCAGCAGCAGCGCGCCGGGGGTGCTGACCGACCCGCCGACGACCAGCACCGTCCCGCGCTCGTGCTTGTCCCCGCCGTCCGCGACCTCCGGCAGCGGCCACTCGCGCAGCGACTGCGGCGTGACGACGTCAGCGGGGTGCACCGGGCGCATCCGGCTCGGCGGTGACCTCTTCGTCCTGCTCCTCCAGCGGTGCCGCCTCGTTGTAGCGGTGCAGCGCGAGCCGCCCCGCCTCCTTGTCGTAGCGGTAGGACGTGACGGAGCAGTTGATGACCTCGGCCTCCTTGTCGAGGGCCAGCACCTGGTGCTCGTCCATGCCCTCGAGCACGTAGCGGGTCAGCAGCACGACGACCTGGTGGGCCATCACCAGCACCCGCTCGCCCTGCGCGTCGGTGCGGATGTCGTCGAGGACGGCGCGGAGCCGCTGCAGCACGTCGGTCCAGGACTCCCCGCCGGGAGGCCGGTGGTAGAACTTGCCGACCGCGGCCCGGCGCTCGCTCTCCTCCGGGAACTGCGCCGTGATGCCGTGCCGGGTCAGCCCGTCGAGCACCCCGAACTCCCGCTCGCGCAGCCGCTCGTCGACGACCCGCGGCACCTCGAGCCCGGCCGCCTCGAGGGCGTGGTCCGCGGTCTGCTGCGCGCGGACGTACGGCGAGGTCCACAGGACCGTCGGCTGGTCCTCCCGCGGCTGCTCCGCGATCCAGCGGCCGAGGGCGCGGGCCTGCCGCACACCCAGGTCGGACAGCGGCACGTCGACGTCGCGGTGGGACAGGTCGAGCCGCTCCAGCCCCTCGGACTCGGCGGCGTCGCGGGCGACGTTGCCGGCGCTCTCGCCGTGCCGCACCACCCAGAGGGTGGCCGGCCAGGGGGCATCGGGTCCGGTGCGGGGAAGCATGCCGAACTCCTTGCCCGCCGAGGGCCTCCTCACACGGCGGAGCTCCCCGGTCCGCCGGTAGCCTGAGCGGCGTGAAGGCGTTCCTGTCCCCGAGGTGGCTCGGGTGGCACGCGCTGCTGCTGGTGTCCCTGGTCTCCCTCGGGCGGATCGGCTGGTGGCAGTGGGAGACCGCTCGCGACGAGGGTGACTGGCAGAACTACGGCTACGCCGTGCAGTGGTGGCTGTTCGCGGCCTTCGCGGTCTTCCTCTGGGTCAAGCTGGTCCTCGACGAGCTCGACCCGTCGCGGGTCGCCGACCGCGAGAAGGCCGCCGAGCCGCAGCTGCCGCTGCCCGACCTCCGCCCGCGCGCAGCCGCGCCGGTCGAGGACGACGAGGACGAGGAGCTGGCGGCGTACAACCGGCACCTGGCCCGGCTGGCCGAGCAGGCGCGGGAGTGAGCGGCGCGCTGCTCCGCTACCGGGTCCTCGCCAACGTGGTCGGCGTGATCCTGGTCGTGTTCCTGCTGCTCGCGATGCCGCTGAAGTACCTCGCCGGCGAGGACTGGCTCGCGGAGCACATCGCCCAGCCGCACGGCTTCTCGTACATGGTCTACCTGGCCTTCACCGTCGACCTGGCACGGCGCGCGGGCTGGTCCACCTGGCGGACGCTCGGCGTCATGCTGGCCGGCACCGTGCCGTTCCTGTCCTTCGTCGTCGAGCGGCGCAACACCCGCGAGCTGCGCGCCGCGGTCTGACGTCAGGCGTGCCGGCCGCGGCCGAGCTCGAGCAGCGCCAGCGCGATCGTCGCGCCGGGTCGGCCGAGGGAGCCGCGCCACCGGCCGACGACCTCGTTCTCGCGGGCGTGCACGACACGTGGGCCGCCCTGCGCCTGCCGGATGCGCTGGATCTGCTCGCTGACCGCTGTCCGCTCCGCCACCAGGCGGACGATCTCGGCGTCGATCTCGTCGATGCGGGCGCGGCCGGTCTCGACGCTGGGGAGCGTGGTGGTGCTGGTCATAGGTGGTGCCTTCCTGGGAGGGAGCCCTCGACCAGGAGCACAGCGCCGGGTCGAGGACCCGGGGCTGTCGGTGTGCGGCTAGGCGAGCACGACGGCGACCGGAGTCCGGTGGCCGTAGAGAAATCGCGAGGTGCGCACGTCGTGCGCTACCGTCGCGACGTGCG
>SCTD01000131.1 GCA_004299215.1 Frankiales bacterium
TACGGTACGAAGCACGATGACCTCGATCCCTTCTAGCCCAAGGGGTCGAGGTCATCTTCGCGTCTGGCAACCTCTCACTCAGGGACCGACGCGGCCGACTTTTTCAGGTCGAAGTAGCTAGGTGGCCTTCGCGTGCATCGGTGAGACTGACGGCTTCCCGTCGCGGCAGAGCCGCCGTTATCTGCCGCTGGTTCGCCTAAATGAGGCGTGCGCGCCACGCCATCGGGGAGCGCTCAGCCAGGCCCCGGCGACCCGGATGGTGTTGTCGCGCAAACGCCCCGAATGGCCTGATCGAACGCCGCACCATCCGGGAGGGGCACGAGGGTCGACGCCCTCCCGGACGGTGTTGCGGCAGCGCTCATCGCCGGCGCGGACGCTGCACACGTGGCCGTCGCGACTGACTGACCGGCGGACGAGCTGGCGGCCACGTCGGGGCGGGACGCCGGGACAGCACGTCAGGGGGCGCCCATGGGGCCTTGAGTCCCGAGATCCGGACTGCGCAAGGCACTCCCGGGTCGGCAGACGTCACCCACGGCTCACCGAGCGACGGCCGGCCCCCGCCCAGCGGGGGCGCCACCGGCGCTGAGCAAGATCGTGGTGGCGCAACGACTGATCCGCCTGCGGCGATCGGTCGGATGGCCCCCACGATCTTGCGGCGGCCCCCGAGCCCGGCTCGACGGCTAGCGTCCGACGCATGACGCTCACCGCCGAGCAGGCCGGCGCGGACCTGCGCGCCTTCGTCGACGCCTCGCCGTCCCCGTTCCACGCCGTGGAGGAGATGACCCGCCGGCTCGCCGCCGAGGGCTTCTCCGAGCTGGACGAGCGCGACCGCTGGTCGCTCGCCCCGGGCGACCAGCGGTACGTCGTGCGCGACGGCGGCAGCGTCGTGGCCTTCCGCGTCGGCTCCGCGCCGGCCGCCGACGCCGGCCTCCGCCTGGTCGGAACGCACACCGACAGCCCGACCTTCAAGCTCCGCCCCCGGCACGACCTGCGCCGCGGTCGCTACCGCCTGCTGGGAGTGGAGACGTACGGCGGCCTGCTCGCCCACACCTGGCTCGACCGGGAGCTGACCGTGGCCGGCCGGCTGGCGGTCCGCGCCGACGACGGCGGCGTCGAGACGCGGCTTGTACGGCTGCCCGGCGGTCCGGTTCGCCTGCCGTCACTGGCGATCCACCTCGACCGTGCCGTGCGGGACGGGCTGAAGCTCGACCCGCAGGTGCACCTCGTCCCGACCTGGGGGGCCGACGCCGACGAGCCCGGACTGCTCGAGGCGCTCGCCGAGCTGGCCGGCGTCGATGAGGCCGCGATCCTCGGCCACGACCTCGTGCTCGCCGACAGCCAGCCGTCGGCGCCGACCGGCATCGACGGCTCCTGGATCGCAGCGCCTCGGCTGGACAACCTCGGCTCCTGCCACAGCGCCACCCTCGCGCTGCTCGCTGCGCAGCCGGCCCCCCACACCCAGCTGGTCGTCGCCAACGACCACGAGGAGGTCGGCAGCGGCTCGATGGAGGGCGCCCGCGGCTCCTTCCTCGAGGACGCCGTCGCCCGGATCGTCGCTGCCACAGGCGGTTCCGATGCGCAGGACCTGCACGTCGCCGTCGCCCGATCCCACCTGGTCAGCGCCGACATGGCCCACGCGCAGCACCCGACGCAGGGCGAGCGGCACGAGCCGTCACACGCTCCCGTCCTCGGCGGCGGCCCGGTGCTCAAGCTCAACGCCAACCAGTCCTACGCGACCGATGCCCGCAGCGGCGGCTGGTTCGCGGCGCGGTGCGCGGATGCCGGTGTCCCGCTGCAGCACTTCGTCAGCCGCAACGACCTGCCCTGCGGGTCGACCATCGGCCCGCTGACCGCGATGCGCCTGGGCATCTCGACCGTCGACGTCGGGTCGCCGCTGCTCGGCATGCACTCCTGCCGCGAGCTCGGCTCCGCGCGTGACGTGCCGCTGATGGTGGCGGCGCTGACGGCCTGCCTGCAGGGCTAGTCGGTCCGGCCGAAGGCGCGTCCCAGACCGGTCAGGTCGATCGGCCGGCGTGGGTGCTCGGGGTCGCCGTCCACCATCTGCCGCACCACCTCGAGGGCGGTGAGGATCTGCCGCCCCACCTGGTCGGCCGGCCGCATGGCGTCGATCGAGACCAGGATGCCGCGCTCGCCGTACCACTCCAGGATGGGGTGCGTGACCTCGTAGTAGAGCGCGAGCCTGCGGCGGATCACGCCCTCGGTGTCGTCGGACCGGCCCTCCTTCGACGACCGCGCGAGCAGCCGCCGGACCAGCTCCTCGTCGTCGACCTCGAGATGCAGTGCGACGTCGGCAGTGGAGCCCATCTCGACGCCGATGTCGTAGAGCGCCCGCGCCTGGTCCATCGTGCGCGGGATCCCGTCGATGACGTAGCCGCGCCGGTCGGTCGCCTCCAGCGCCTCGCGCACCATGGTCAGGACGACCTCGTCCGGCACCAGCTCGCCACGGTCGAGGTAGTCGCGCACCTGCCGGCCGAGGTCGGTGCCCCGGGCGACGTGGTCGCGGAGCAGGTCGCCGGTCGCGATGTGCGGGATGTCGAAGTGGGCGGCGATCACCACGCCCTGCGTGCCCTTGCCGGCGCCGGGCGGCGCGATCATGAGCACGTTCACCGCTGCACCTCCGTCGCGACGGCCCGTCCCGTCGCGGTCAGAGTAGGTCGGGCAGGATGGCCCCCATGACCTACCCGTACGACGCGCCTGCCAGCCAGGGGCTGTTCGACCGCGCGCAGCGGGTCATCCCGGGCGGGGTCAACAGCCCGGTG
>SCTD01000132.1 GCA_004299215.1 Frankiales bacterium
GTCGGCGAAGTGGAAGACCAGCCCGAGGCTGGACTCCTGGGTGTCGTTGAGCCCCAGCACCTTCGAGAGGAGCACAGGCCCGAAGGACGTCATCGTGGCGCGTACGGGGATGCCGGTCCCGAGGCCGCCCAGTGCCAGGAACTCGGCCGGGTAGCCGGTCGGCACCCATACGGTGGCGGTCTGCTCGGCGCGCTTGGCGACCCGATCGCTGGGCTCCCCCGGAGCGGCGACCCCGGAGACGTCGCCCTTGATGTCTGCGAGGAAGACCGGGATCCCGGCGGCCGACATCTGCTCGGCCATCAGCTGCAGCGTCTTGGTCTTCCCCGTGCCGGTGGCGCCGGCGACGAGGCCGTGCCGGTTCAGCATCGACAGCGGCATCCGCACCGCGGCGCTCGGGAAGGGCTCGGTGTCGATCACCACCGTCCCGAGCTCCAGGGCGGGCCCCTCGATCGCGTAGGCCCTGGCCAGGTCCTCGGCCTGCTGCTCGGTCATCGCACTCCCTCGGCTCGTTGCCCGGACCCTAGCCGCGGGGCACGTAGCCTGCCCCCATGAGCGACCGGCTGGTGTGGATCGACTGCGAGATGACCGGGCTCGACCTGAAGGACGACCTGCTCATCGAGGTCGCCGCCCTGGTCACCGACTCCGAGCTGAACGTCCTGGGCGAGGGGGTGGACGTCGTCATCGGTGCCTCCCGCGAGGACCTCGCGCGGATGCCCGACGTGGTGCGCGACATGCACGGCGCCTCCGGCCTGACGGAGGAGGTCATCGCCTCGGCGGTCACGCTGCAGGAGGCCGAGGAGCGGGTGCTCGCCTACATCAAGGAGTGGGTGCCGGAGCCGAAGAAGGCACCGCTGTGCGGCAACTCGATCGGCACCGACCGGGGGTTCCTCGCCCGGGACATGCCTGCGCTGGACGACTGGCTGCACTACCGGATGGTGGACGTCAGCTCGGTGAAGGAGCTGGCTCGGCGGTGGTACCCGCGGGTCTACTTCAACGCCCCGAAGAAGGGTGGCGGGCACCGGGCGCTCGCCGACATCCTGGAGTCGCTGCAGGAGCTGAGGTACTACCGGGCGGCGGTCTTCGTGCCCCAGCCCGGGCCGTCCACGGAGGAGGCCGCGGCGATCGCCGCCGGGTTCACCAGCGGGCCGTCGGATGCGGAGCAGGTCGCCGACTGAGAGCCGGTATGCTCGTCGGCGCACCATGGTGGGTGTAGCTCAGTTGGCAGAGCACCGGGTTGTGATCCCGGTTGTCGCGGGTTCGACCCCCGTCACTCACCCCACGATCACCGCAGGTCAGAGGCCGTTTCGGCCGGTGCCGGGAATGAGCTGGGTCGACAAGCTCGAGTCGGATCGGGTGCGGGCGGGGTGCCGCGACGACGCCGGCCGCCGACGCTCCAGGACCTTCGACCGACGGGCCGAGGCCAAGGCGTGGCTGGCCGCCGAGGCCACCGACCGGGCCCGGGGGCAGTGGGTCGACCCGCGCGGCTGTGCGTGCCGCTGTCGACGATCTGTCCGACGCCGTCGATGAGCCGGCCGCTGGATGTCCGCCCGGCGGGCGCGGCGCCGGCTGAGCGCCGGGCCTCAGGCGGTGCGCCCTTCTCGTACGGGCAGCGTCGCCACTCTCCTGGCGGCATGACCGTCCAGGCGCTCCTGCTGGCGGGCTGTCGTCTGCTCAGGAGGTCGCGCCCGCGCGGGCAGCGCTTGCCCATGCCGTAGGCGCGCTCACTGCGGCCGCGGCTTCACGTACCGGGCCGCGGCCTGCAGGATTTGATCCACGGCGCGCTCGAAGGCGGCATCCGGGTCCATGGACGGCAGCGCGTCCAGTGCGTCGAGGCGGCGGATGTCGGAGGTCGAAGCCACGGCCCGGATCCTGTCCCTAAGCAGATCAGGGAGGTCGGGCGCCTGGGCGCGAGCTCGCCAGACCACGGCGGCGCCGGTGACGAGCATGACCAGCTGCTGGTAGGCCACCCGCACCTGATGCGGCTTCAGACCGAGCTCGTGCAACAGGCGCAGCTCCAGAAGCGCCACCTCGGCGGCCTGCTGAGAGGTGTTGACCGCCGCCCCGCCGTTCAGAAGAGCCGGGTGGCGAGCGCCGAGGTCTCGCAGCTGCCTGAGCAGGCTCAACAGCTGGTTCCGCGCTGGCTCACTGTCATCCACCGAGATGCGCGCGCGCAGCGAGTCCGCGATGAGCGCCAGCAGGTCCTCCTTGCTCTCGACGTGGTTGTAGAGAGCAGTGGGTGAGACCCCAAGCCGCATGGCCACCTGACGCATCGACAGCCGCTCCACGCCGCTGTCGTTCAGCACGTCCTCTGCGACACCCGCCACCATCGCCTTGGTCAGGCCCTTGTGCCGGGTATCGCGTGCGCGGGGCGTCGTCATGCGAGGTCTCCCTTGACGGAACTGCGCCGTTCATGAACAGTGTAAATGATGAAGCGAAGCGCCACCGCAGCTGGGCCAGCCGGGTGGAGCAGCACGCGGCTGCTCGTCCCCGTGCTGGCGTGTGCCTTGGCAGGGTGCGGCAGCACTGTCCCAGGGGCGACGTCCTTGCCCGTCACCAGCACAGGGGACGGACTGTCCGCGCCGCTGGCCGCGGATGCCTCAGCGGGATTCGGAACCTCAGCTCCCGGTGGTCTCGCAGGTGGATCGGCGGCTGCTTCGCTGAGCACTGCCGTGGCGGCGGGTGCTGGCGGCGCGGGCGCTGCGGGGGCTGGCGCAACTGGAGGTGCCGGCACCGGCGGCAGCGATGCCGGCCGCGCCGCGCGGCTGCCGCCTGCGGCCTCGGCGGGCGGCGGACCGGTGCGTGTAGGGGTCCTCTACTTCGACGGTGCGGAGCGGGCGGCGGGCGCCCTAGGCATCTCCGGCTTGAGCACCGGCGACGCCATGCAGCAGGCCAAGGCCGTCGTCGCCCACCTCAACGCGACCGGCGGACTGGCCGGGCGCAGGATCGACCTCAGAGACGGGCGGATGGACGCCGCCCGTGCAGTGTCTGATCCAGAGGGCACGTACGCAGCGGCCTGCGCCTCGCTGACGGAGGACCAGAAGGTCAGCTACGTCGTCAGCTACGTGAACTTCACGCAGAGCCGGCTTGCCTGCTACGCCAAGCGGGGCGTGACGGTCCTCGACGACCAGGCGGCTGTGTCGGACGGTGCAGGTGCGCAGCTCGCCAGGACCTTCGCTGGGCCGGGCGAGCTCGCCCCCGGCCGCGCCGCTCTGGAGCTGGTCGACGCCCTGTGGCGGCGCGGGTGGCTGACGTCCGCGAGCAAAGTTGGCACTCTGGTGCCGGACACCCCCGACGGGGCCGAGATCGAGACGCGCTACCTGCTCCCCGCCCTGAAGAAGTACGGCCTGACCCCCGCTGCCCAAGCTCGCGCCAGCGGAGCGTCCGGGGCCAACCAGAACGGGATCGTTCTGCAGTTCCGGAGCGCTGGAGTCGACCGCGTCATCCCCATGGGGCAGAGCCCGCTGTTCCTGATGAACGCCGCTGAGTCGCAGGGCTACCGCCCGGCGTACGCCGTCAACTCCGGCTTCGGACCGGGAGCCCTGTTGGAAACGGCCGCACCCCGCGGGCAGCTGGAGAACGCCGCCGGCATCGGCTGGTCGAAGTTCCTGGACATCGGAGCAGGCACCCGGCCAGGTCCAGTCAGCAGCAACGAAACCCTCTGCTTCACCTTGATGCAGAAGGCGGGTCAGCGGAGCACCAGCGCCACGACCCAAGCGTTCCAGCTCGCGCTGTGCAACGTCCTCATGTTCCTCAAGGCGGCTGCGGACCAGCACGGGCTGGCGCCGGCGCTGCTCGATCGGGTGCGCTCGCAGGGACTGCGCTTCCCGCCGGCCGATACCTACGCGATCCGCATGCAAGCTGGTCGGGCGGACGGCGCTGCGGCCTACCGCGACCTCGCGTTCGACAACGGCTGCTCCTGCTTCCAGTACGTCAGTGGGGATCGCGCAACTCGCTGACCGCAAACGGTCACGCCCAGACGAGCCACAAGCGTGACCTCCGCCGTTCTCTCACCGACGAAGTGGTGCTGGCCGGTGCCCACAGCCTCGGCGCAGTCGCCTGTAGAGGCTCGCAGCGCCTGTCAGCGACGAGCCGGCTGTCCTCGGTCGTCGTCAGAACCCCCACGGCGTCACTGTCGCCGAGCCACCGCCCAGTGGTTGCCGTGCCGGCGGGCTTCTTCTGACGAGCTCAGGACCGAGCAGGGCTAGTTACTTCGACCTGAAAAAGGGGTCGTAGGCGCGGGCGGACTGCTGACTTGAGACTGGTCTTGGGTCGCGTGATCTCCATGATGGCCGGAGGTTCTCGCTTCCAGGCCCTGTCAGGCGGCCAGGGCTCCGATCTTGATGAGGTTGTGGGTGAAGACGCCGTGTCCGCAGTGGATGCGGGCGCCTTCGAGCCCGGTGAGCGTGGTGCGG
>SCTD01000133.1 GCA_004299215.1 Frankiales bacterium
GCAGCTGATCTGGGACTCGACCCGGAGCCGCTGCTCCGCCCGGCGAGCGAGGTGCACGACGGCCGGGTCCGGGACGACTTCGCCAGCGGGGTGGCGAGCGGGGTCGACGGCACGCCGGCGCTGTTCCTCAACGGTGAGCGCTTCGAGGGCGGGCCGAGCCTGCGCCGGCTGACCGAGGCACTCGATGGGGCGCTGGAGCGGACCGTCCCGTGACAGCGGTGACCTCGCGGCTGCTGCCTCGTGCCGACATCACGGCTGCAGCGAGGGACTACCTGCGCACCGAGGCGGGCGGCGCGGTGCTGCTGCTGCTCGCGACGGTCGCCGCGCTGGTGTGGGCGAACAGCCCGTGGAGCGACAGCTACACGTCGCTCTGGGACACGCACCTGTCCGTGCAGCTCGGCGGGTCGGTCATCGACGAGTCGCTGCGGCACTGGGTGAACGACGGCCTGATGACGCTGTTCTTCCTGCTGGTCGGGCTGGAGATCGCGCGCGAGCTCTCGGTCGGGGAGTACCAGGACCGGCGCGCCGTCGTCGCCCCCGCGCTGGCGGCGCTCGGCGGGCTGGTCGTGCCGGCCGCGCTCTACCTCGCGATCGCCGGGGTCGACGGGGCGGAGGCGGCCGGCTGGGGCATCGCCATCTCGACCGACACCGCCTTCGCGCTCGGCGTTCTCGCGCTGGTCGGACCCCGCTGCCCCAACCGGCTGCGCATCTTCCTGCTGGCGCTCGCCATCGTCGACGACGTCGCCGCGATCGGCGTCATCGCGCTCTTCTACACCGACGACCTCGACCTGGGGGCTCTCGCGGTCGCCGGGCTGCTCTTCCTCGCACTGGTCGCGCTGCGGACGGCGCGGGTGAGCAACCCGGCGCCGTACGGCGTGGTTGCCGTCCTGCTCTGGCTCGCCACCTACGCCTCCGGGGTGCACCCCACCGTGGCGGGTGTCGCGATGGGGCTGCTCTTCGCGTCCTACGCGCCGAGCGCGGCGGACCTCGAGCGGGCAGAGATGGCCGGGCGCAGCTTCCTGTCGGCGCCGAGCGCGGAGCGCGCGCGGGAGGCGATGCTGAGCCTGCGGACCAGCGTCGCGGCGAACGACCGGCTGACCCTCCGGCTGCACCCGGTCGTGAGCTTCGCCGTGGTGCCGCTCTTCGCACTGGCCAACGCCGGGGTGCCGCTTGGCGGCGGCGCGCTGCGCGAGGCGGCGACCAGCCGGGTGGCGATCGGCATCGTGGTCGGGCTCGTCGTGGGCAAGCTGCTCGGGGTGGTGGCGGGGACGTGGTGCGCGCTGCGCCTCCCGGCGGCGCGGTTCGTCGGCGGCGTCCGCTGGGGGCAGGTCACCGGGGTCGCCTCCGTGGCCGGGATCGGCTTCACCATCGCGCTCTTCGTGACCGACCTGGCCTTCGACGACCCGGCCCTGCAGCAGGACGCCAAGATCGGGATCCTGGCCGGCTCGCTCCTCGCAGCACTCGTGTCGCTGGGGGTGTTCCGGTTCCTGTCCGCCCGCGGCGGGCTGTGCCTGCCGGGCGACGCGCCGCGCGAGCTGCCGGCGCTGAGTGCGATCCCGGACCCGGACTAGGGGACGGCGAAGCCGGTCCACTGCGGGAGCCGGCTCGGCCGGGCGAGCAGGTGGCCCTGCGCGAGGTGCACCCCGCAGGCGGCGACGGCGCGCAGCTCGGCGTCGGTCTCGACGCCCTCGGCGACCAGCCGGCAGCCGGTCGCGTCGGCGAAGTCGGCGAGCGCGTTGAGCAGGGTGCGCCGGGCGAGGTCCTCGCCGCAGCCGCGGATCAGCGCCATGTCGATCTTGATGAGGTCGGGGCGCACGGTCAGCACGTGCCGCAGGCTCGCGTAGCCCGCGCCCGCGTCGTCCACGGCGACCCGCAGCCCGCCGTCGCGGAACGGCTGCAGCGTCGCGGCGAGCAGGTCGTAGTCGTCGACCGGCGCGTGCTCGGTCATCTCCACGACGACGCGCTCGAGCGGACGTCCGTGCAGCAGCCGGCCGAGCCCGTCACCGAGCAGGGTGTGCGGCGCGAGGTTGACGCTGAGCGACACGTGGTCGGGGACGTCGTCGAGCAGGTCGAGGACGGCGGCCGCCGTCGACAGCTCCAGCTCGGCGCGCAGCCCGAGCCGGCCGGCGTCGTCGAACCACTGCGCGGGTGACCGGCTCGCCTGTCCCTCGATCGCCGCGGGGCTGGCGGCGGTGAAGCGGGTGAGCCCCTCGGCGAGGACGGCCCGGCCGGTCACCAGGTCGACCACCGGCTGCAGGACCGGGTGCCGCCCCTCGCCGGCCACGACGGCCGTGAGGGCGCCCTGCATCCGCTCCCGCTCACGGGCGGCCTCCGCGGCGGACAGCGCCCGGGACTGCAGGTCGTGGAGCAGCTGCACGAGCAGCCGCAGCGCCGCCAGGTCGCGCTCGGACAGCGCCGGGCACGCGCCGTCGTCGATCGCGCAGAGCATGCCGACGGCGACCCCGTGCGGCCCGAGGACGGGCACCCCGACGTACGCCCCGATGTGCAGCTCCGCCGTCACCTCCAGCAGGGCCACCTCCGGCACGGCTCGGGCGTCCGGGATCAGGGCGGGGAAGCGCCCGTCGAGCACCCGTGCGCAGAGGGACCCCCCGAGCGGCAGCCGGCTGCCCTCGGCGGGGGCGTCGACCCCCTCGGCCGCGTCGACGAAGCGGAGCACCTGGTCCGACCCGACGAACTCGCTGACCCACGCGACCTGCATGCCGAGCTGGGTGCGCACGACGTCCAGCAGCCGGTGCACCGCGTCGCCGTAGCTGGTCCC
Organism: Frankiales bacterium; assembly: GCA_004299215.1. Taxonomy (GTDB): domain Bacteria; phylum Actinomycetota; class Actinomycetes; order Mycobacteriales; family SCTD01; genus SCTD01. The sequence goes on from SCTD01000133.1 coordinate 2,780, forward strand.
GTCGGCGAGCATCTCCAGGGCGTCGAGGTCGCTGGGCAGCCGCGTCCCGAGTGTGTCCCCAGGCATGCGGCGTCTCCTCGTCGAGCCGGAGCACGGGGCAGGGTGCGGAGCCCGCCACGGTAGTCCTCCGCGAGACCGCGCGGGAGGGATCGGGGACGATGCGCGGGTGGACCTCAACAGCGACCTCGGCGAGGCGTACGGCGCGTGGTCCGCCGGTGACGACCTGGCCCTGCTCGACGTCGTCACCAGCGCCAACGTCGCCTGCGGCTTCCACGCCGGCGACCCCGCCACGATGGAGCGGACCGTGGTCGCCGCGGCCGAGCGCGGGGTGGCGATCGGGGCGCAGGTCTCCTACCCCGACCTGGTCGGCTTCGGCCGCCGCGCCATGGACGTCGCGCCGGCCGACCTGACCGCCGACGTCCTCTACCAGCTCGGGGCGCTCGAGGCGTTCGCCCGGGTGGCCGGGACCCGGGTCCGCTACCTCAAGCCGCACGGCGCGCTCTACAACCGGACCGTGGTCGACGAGGTGCAGGCCGCGGCGGTGGCGCGGGCCGTGCGGCTCTACGACAGCTCGCTGCCGGTGCTGACGCTGCCCGGCTCGGCGCTGGCCCGGGCCGCTGCCGCCGCCGGTGTGCCGGTCGTCGCGGAGGGCTTCGCCGACCGGGCGTACACGGCCGCGGGCCGGCTGGTCCCGCGCACCGAGCCGGGGGCGGTGCTGACCGACGAGACGGAGGTCGTGGCGCGGGCCGTGCGGATGGTGCTCGGGGGCTCGGTCGACGCCTACGGCGGTGGGGTCGTCGAGCTGCGCATCGCCTCGCTGTGCGTGCACGGGGACACCCCCGGAGCGGCGTCCCTGGCCCGGGCGGTGCGCGACGGGCTGGCCGCCGCGGGGATCGGGCTGCAGGCCTTCGCGTGAGGCTGCGGCCGGTCGGGCGGCTGGGGGTGCTGGCCGAGCTGCCGGACCTGTCGACCGTGCACCGGCTGGTCACGGCGGTGCGGGCGACCGGGCTGCCGGTGGTGGACGTCGTGCCCGGCTACCGGACCGTGCTGGTGACGACGGGCTCCCCGGCGGACGCGGCGGCGGTACGGCAGGTGCTGCCGGACCTGGAGCTGCCCGCAGCGTCGGCGGTCGCGGGGCGGCTGGTGGAGCTCCCGGTCGTCTACGACGGGGAGGACCTGCCGTCGGTGGCTGCCCTGACCGGGCTCTCGCAGGCGGAGGTGGTGCGCCGGCACACCGCCCCCGACTACGTCGTGGCCTTCCTCGGCTTCGCGCCCGGCTTCCCCTACCTGGTCGGGCTGGACCCGTCGCTGCACGTCCCGCGCCGGGCGTCGCCGCGGACGTCGGTGCCGGCCGGGAGCGTCGGGCTCGCCGGTCCGCAGACCGGTGTCTACCCGCAGGCGACGCCGGGCGGCTGGCAGCTGATCGGGCGCACCTCCACGGTGCTGTTCGACGTCACCCGCGACCCGCCGGCGCTGCTCGCGGCCGGCGACCGGCTCCGGTTCGTGGTCGCGTGATCGTCGTCGTCGCGCCGGGGCCGCTCACGACGGTGCAGGACCTGGGCCGGCCGGGACTCGCCTCGCTGGGGGTCCCGCCGGCCGGGGCGGTGGACCGGGCGGCCCTGCGCGCGGCGAACCGGCTGGTCGGGAACGCCGCCGACGCTGCGGGACTCGAGACGACGCTGGCCGGGCCGACGCTGCGCTTCGAGTCCGACGCGGTGGTGGCGGTCGCCGGGGGGCGCTGCGAGGTCGTCGTCGGGGAGGTGGTTCTCGGTGCCGGTTGCGCGGTGACTGTCCGACGTGGTGAGCAGGTGCGGCTGGGACCGGTGACGGCCGGGCTGCGCAGCTACCTCGCGGTGCGCGGCGGCATCGACGTTCCGCCGGTGCTCGGCTCGCGGTCCACCTGCACGCTGTCCGGGCTCGGCCCGGCGCCGCTCCCGCGGTCGCGGACCCGATCGGCAGCCGGTCCCCCGCGGCCAGCGGCG
>SCTD01000134.1 GCA_004299215.1 Frankiales bacterium
TCAGCAACGCCGAGGAGTTCGGCGAGTGGCTCGGCACGGTGCGCGGCGACACCGAGGTGGTCGTCGAGGAGCACCGGCCGGTGCCGCTCTGGCAGCACGTGCTCGTGGGCGGGCGGCTCTACGACCTGTTCGTCGGGGAGCCCGGCCCGGATCAGAAGGTGAACCCGCAGCTGGAGCGGCTGGCCCGCGACGAGGGGCGCCTGCCGGCCCGCGGCCGAGGCGGACGCGGCGGACCGCCGCCCCGCCGCTCGGTGCCGAGCCGCCCCGACGTGCTGACCCGGCTCGACTCCCAGGGCCTGCTGCCGGCCATCACGTTCATCTTCAGCCGGGCCGGCTGCGCCGCTGCCGTCGAGCAGTGCCTGCGTTCCGGGCTCCGCCTCAACACCGCCGAGGAGGCGGACCGGGTGCGCGTGCTGGTGGAGCGCCGTACGTCCGCCATCCCGCGCGAGGACCTCCGCGTCCTCGGCTACTGGGACTTCCTCGAGGGGCTGCAGCGGGGGATCGCGGCGCACCACGCCGGCATGCTGCCGACCTTCAAGGAGGTCGTGGAGGAGCTGTTCGTCGAAGGGCTGGTCAAGGCCGTCTTCGCGACCGAGACGCTGGCCCTGGGCATCAACATGCCGGCCCGCTCGGTGGTGCTGGAGAGGCTCACCAAGTGGAACGGCGAGACGCACGCCGACGTGACGCCGGGGGAGTACACCCAGCTCACCGGCCGCGCCGGCCGGCGCGGGATCGACGTCGAGGGGCACGCCGTCGTGCTCTGGCAGCAAGGGCTCGATCCGCGGCAGCTCGCCGGCCTCGCCTCGACCCGCACGTACCCGCTCCGGTCGAGCTTCCGGCCCTCCTACAACATGGCGGTCAACCTCGTCGGGTCGCTGGGGCGCGAGCAGGCCCGCGTCCTGCTGGAGAGCTCGTTCGCGCAGTTCCAGGCCGACGCCTCCGTGGTCGGCCTGGCCCGCCAGATCAGCCGCAACCTCGAGGGCCTCGAGGGCTACGGCGAGGCGATGACCTGCCACCTGGGCGACGTCCAGGAGTACGGCCGGCTGCGCCAGGAGCTGAAGCGCCGCGAGACCGAGATCGCCCGCAGCGGAGCGGCCTCCCGGCGCGCCGCCGCTGCCGCCTCGCTGGAGCAGCTGCGCGTCGGCGACGTGATCCGCGTGCCCAGCGGCCGGCGCTCGGGACTGGCCGTCGTGCTGGACCCCGGCGTCGGCAGCAACGGCGACGCGCACCCGATGGTGGTCACCGAGGACCGCTGGGCGGGCCGGCTGTCGTCGGCCGACTTCCCCGCCCCCGTCGAGTCGCTGGCCAAGGTGCGGGTGCCGAAGAGCTTCAACGCGCGGTCGCCGCAGGCCCGCCGCGACATGGCCTCCACGCTGCGCGCCCTGGACCTGCCCGGGCCGGGACGCCCGGGCAAGCGGCGCAGCGCCGCAGCCGACGACCAGGGGCTCGCCGAGCTCCGGGCTGCTCTCCGCCGGCACCCCGTCCACGGCTGCGACGACCGCGAGGCGCACCTGCGCTGGACCGAGCGCTGGCACCGGCTCCGGTCGGAGACCGACAACCTGGAGCGCAAGGTCGCCGGCAAGACCTCGTCGATCGCCCGCACCTTCGACCGGGTGTGCGTCGTGCTGGACGAGCTGGGCTACCTGCAGGGCGAGCAGGTGGCGCCCGCCGGGCGCGCCCTCTCGCGGGTCTACAGCGAGTCCGACCTGCTCTGCGTCGAGAGCCTGCGGCAGGGGCTGTGGGACGACCTGTCACCGGCCGAGCTCGCCGCGGTCGTGTCGACCCTGGTCTACTCCGCGCGCCGGGCGGACGAGTCCAACCCGCTCGTCCCGTCGGGAGCCGTCCAGGGGGCGCTGCAGGAGATGGACCGCCTGTGGCGCTCGCTGTCGCAGGTGGAGTCCACGGCGGGGGTGGAGTTCCTGCGCAGGCCCGACCCCGGGTTCGCGTGGGCGACCTGGCGCTGGGCCGGCGGGGCGACCCTCGAGCAGGTGCTGGGCGACGACCCGGACCTGACGGCCGGCGACTTCGTGCGCTGGTGCAAGCAGGTGCTCGACCTGCTCGGCCAGATCGCGCTGGTGGCCGAGGACCTGTCGCCGCGCGGCGCCGAGCTGCGCGGCACCGTGCGCAAGGCCCTCGACGGCGTACGACGGGGCGTCGTCGCCTACAGCAGCCTCGCCTAGGCTCGACCGGCGTGACCGCCCGCACGCTGGTGCTCGCCAGCGCCTCGCCGGCCCGGCTGCGCCTGCTGCGCGACGCCGGGCTCGACCCGCGCGTGGTCGTCAGCGGGGTGGACGAGGACGGCGTGACCGCGCCCGACCCCGCGACGCTCGTCGTCGAGCTGGCCCGCCTCAAGGCGGTCGCGGTCGCCGGGCAGCTGTCGGGGGACGAGCTGGTCGTGGGCTGCGACTCGATGCTCGAGCTCGGCGGCGAGATCCTCGGCAAGCCGCGCGACGCCGCCGACGCGACCGAGCGCTGGAAGCGGATGCGGGGGCAGAGCGGCACCCTGCTCACGGGCCACGCCGTGATCGACGTCGGGGCCGGCCGCACCGTCACCGGGGTCGCGGCCACGACGGTCCGCTTCGGGTCGCCGAGCGACGCGGAGGTCGCGGCGTACGTCGCCAGCGGCGAGCCCCTGCACGTCGCCGGCGCCTTCACGCTGGACGGCCGGTCGGCGCCGTTCGTCGACGGGATCGACGGCGACCCGGGCACCGTCATCGGGATCTCGCTGCCGCTGCTGCGGTCGCTGCTGGCCGGGCTCGGCGTCTCGATCACGGAGCTGTGGACGTGACGACGACGCTGCAGCCGGGCCTGCGCATCGGCCCGCTCGAGGTCGAGATCCCCGTGGTCCTCGCCCCGATGGCCGGGGTCACGAACGCCGCCTTCCGGTCGCTCTGCCGGTCGTACGGCGCAGGGCTCTACGTCAGCGAGATGGTCTCCGCGCGAGCACTTCTCGAGGTCAACGAGACCACGAACCGGCGCGCGTCCTTCGGTCCGGACGAGACCGTGCGCAGCATCCAGCTCTACGCGACCAACCCCGACGTCGTCGGTGCCGCCGTCCGCAAGCTGGTCGAGGAGGACGGCGTCGACCACGTCGACCTCAACGTCGGCTGCCCGTCCCCGAAGGTCACCCGTCGCGGCGGGGGAGCCGCGCTTCCCGCGCACCCGGTGCTCTTCGGCAACCTGGTCCGCTCGGCCGTGCGTGCTGCCGGCGACGTGCCCGTCACGGTGAAGATGCGCAAGGGCGTCGACGACGCGCACCTGACCTACCTCGAGGCCGGCCGGCGCGCCCAGGAGGAGGGCGCGGCCGCGGTCGCGCTGCACGCGCGTACGGCCGAGCAGTTCTACAGCGGGCGCGCCGACTGGGACGCGATCGGGGAGCTGAAGTCCCGGCTCGACCACGTGCCGGTCCTCGGCAACGGCGACATCTGGGCGGCCACGGACGCGCTCCGGATGATGGCGCACACCGGCTGCGACGGCGTCGTCGTCGGTCGCGGCTGCCTGGGCAAGCCGTGGCTCTTCCGCGACCTGGCCGACGTCTTCGCCGGCCGCCAGCCGTCAGCGCCGCCACCGATCGGCGACGTCGTCCCGGTGATGAAGACGCACGCGCGGATGCTCGTCGAGGCCCGTGGCGACGAGGGCTTCGCGGTGCGCGACTTCCGGCGGCACACCGGCTGGTACATGACCGGCTACCCCGTCGGCGGCAGCGCCCGCAAGGCGCTGGCCATGGCGAGCTCGCTGGCCGAGCTCGACGACCTGCTCGACGCCCTCGACCCCGCGGCGGAGCTGCCGCCGGGCTCGGAGCTGCTGCCGCGCGGGCACGTGCAGGGACCGCGGCACGTCGTGCTCCCCGAGCACTGGCTGCGCGACGTCATGGATCCGACCCCGCCGGACGACGCGGGAGCCTTCCACTCGGGTGGCTGAGGTCAGCCCGCCTGGCTGAGCTCGCTCATGACGCCGTCGAGGCCGAGCACCCCGCGCTCCTTGCGGACCGCGTCCGCGTACGCCGCCACCTGCGCCGCCGCCCAGGTGGCGTCCTGACCGGTCTCCGCGGCGAGCAGCCGCGCGGCCAGCGGCGCGGCGGGCAGCCCGGCGTCCTTCGCTCGCAGCGACAGGCGCATCCGGCGGCTGAGCACGTCGTCGAGGGTGACCGCCCCCTCGGCGCGGGCGGCGTGCACGACCTCGGCCGCGATGTGCGGCGCGGA
>SCTD01000135.1 GCA_004299215.1 Frankiales bacterium
TCGTGCCGGAGGCGCTCGCGGCGGCAGATCGCCTGGCAGCGCTGGGGATCGCGGCCGACGTGTCGGTCGTGACGTCCTACGACCGGCTCTGGCGCGCGGTGCAGCTCCGGCGTGGGCTGCTGCGCGGACCGGCGCACGGCGTCGACGAGACGGTCCTCGACCGGCTGCTCCGGCCGGCGCCGCTGGTGACGCTGATCGACGGGCACCCGCACACGCTGGCCTTCCTCGGCGGGCTGCACCGGGTGCCGGTCAGCTGCCTGGGCGTCTCGGAGTTCGGTCAGGCCGGGTCGCTGCGTGACGTGCACCGGTACCACGGGCTCGACGCCGAGTCGGTGGTCGGCGTCGCGCTCGACCTCCTCGACGAGGCGTGAGCGCCGACAGCCCGAGGCCTTCCGCTGCCGCACCCGTCGTGAGATCGTCCGGTTGACGCCACGCCGGGAGGAGGCAGACCAGGATGCGGACCTGGGAGCGCGACATCGCCGACAAGCTGGACGAGGCGCTCGGCACGGCGCCCGACGGATCCGGGGGTGAGCGGCTCTGCATGACCTGCGCCGAGCTGTTCGACGTGGACGGCGCGGCGCTGTCGCTGCTGCTGTCCGACGCCACAGCCGGCACCTTCGCCGCGAGCAGCCGCCAGAGCCGTGATGTCGACGCGTTGCAGTTCAGCACCGGTGAGGGACCGTGCCTGGACTCGGTCGCCTCCGGCCGGCCGGTGCTGGTGGAGGACCTGCGACAGGCGGACCGCCGATGGCCGCTGTTCGTCGAAGGGGCGCTGGCCCAGGGCGTCAGCGCGGTGTTCGCGCTGCCGGTGGTGGTGGGGGCCAGCACCGTGGGTGCGCTGGACCTGTTCCGGAGCACCCCCGGCCCGCTCAGCGAGCACGGGCTGTGGGGTGCCCGACGCGCCGCCGAGCTCGCCCGGCTGCCGGTGCTCGACCTCATCGGCAGAGTGGAGAGTGACGTCGCCGGCGGCGGAGACGGCTCGACCCAGCTGCGGTCGTTGGACCGAGCCGAGGTCCACCAGGCCACCGGCATGCTGATGGTTCAGCTCGGCGTCGACGCCAGCAGCGCCGTCGCGCGGTTGCGAGCGCACGCGATCACGGAAGGCAGGACGATGAGCGACGTGGCATGGGATGTCATCGGCAGGCGACTCACCCTTCCCCGGGACGGCGACGCCTCATGAACGGCCGGCGGGCCGCCGCATCGTCGAGGAGTTCCGTGCGCTGAGCGAGTTCGTGCTGAGCGACCACGACATCGCCGAGCTGCCCGTCAGGCTCGTCTCCGGCTGCGCCGGCTCCTCGCCTGCTCGGCCTGCGGGCTGCTCCTGACGGACGCGCGCGGCGATCTGCACGTCCATGCCGTCTGGCCGGAGGGCCGAGGAACGCTGGAGGCGTTCGAGCTGCAGCGGGACGAGGGCCCGTGCTGGCACAGCTTCGCCCACGGGGAGCGGGTGCTCGTCCCTGACCTCGCCGCCGCGGCGACCCGCTGGCCCGCGTTCGCCGCCGCAGCGTCGCGCCGCGGTGCGCGTGCGGTCCATGCCCTGCCGCTGGCCCTGCAGGGTCGCACGTACGGCACGCTCGGACTGCTCCGGGCCGGGCCGGGACCTGTGGACGACGACGACCTGCACCTCGCCGAGTCGCTCGCGCACACGGCCCTGGTCGCGCTGGTGGCCCGCCGCGCAGCGGAGGATCAGGACACGCTGACCGACCAGCTCCAGCGGGCGCTGCTCAGCCGGATCGTCATCGAGCAGGCCAAGGGCATCCTCTCCGCGTCCGCGGGGCTGGACATGGACCAGGCGTTCAGCGCGCTGCGTCGCTACGCCCGCGACCACAACGCGGCGCTCGCAGACGTCTCACGCGATCTCACGACCCGCCGACGGCTCCCCGAGCACGTGGTCGGCCACGCCGGGCCGCCGCCCCCGACCAGCTCCGGGGCGCCCCGGACACAGCGGGCTGAGACTCAGCCGGCTTTCTCGACCGCCTCGGCGCAGGCGCTGAGGCCGTAGCTCCGCAGGTAGCCGACGTCGATCGTGTCCGCGGTGGGCCGCTCCGACAGGAGCGCCAGCAGCCTCGCCTGATCGGGCCCCGCGGCGCGGACCCGGGCGGCGTACGCCTTGCCCTCGTCGACCAGCGCCGCGAGCGGGTCGATGACCTTCTCGGCCAGTCGTGCCCTGTCCGCCTCGGGCGGAGTGAGCACGGCCAGCTGGTCGTGCGCCTTCTCGAGGATGCCCACGAGCGAGTCGGCGTACGGCGCGAAGCCCTCGGGAGTGGTCGGCGTCACGAGCGCCTCGAAGTCCTCGACCGCGCCCTCGCAGACGCCGGTCGCGCCCGCGACGTAGCTCGCCTTGACGTCCTCGCCTCCGTCGTCTCCCCCGCCGCAGGCGGGCAGCAGGAGCAGGGGCAGCAGGACGAGGGCTCGCTTCATGACCCCACTCTGTCAGGGGCGGCGGCCGAGCACCCAGCACGCCACGGCGGCAGCCGCGCCGACGTTGAGGGAGTCGACGCCCGCGGCCATCGGGATGCGCACCCGCTCGTCGCTCGCGGCCATGACCTCCTCGGTCAGACCCGGTCCCTCGGCGCCGAAGACCAGCGCGACCTTGTCGTCGGGTGCCACGGTGACGTGGGCCAGGTCCGTCGCGCCCGGGTGCGGGGTGAGCGCCAGCACGCGGAAGCCCGCAGCGCGCACCTCGTCGATCCCCTCGGGCCAGCGGTCCAGGAAGGCGTAGGGAACCGAGAACACCTGTCCCATGGAGACTCTCACGGTCCGGCGGTAGAGCGGGTCGCAGCTGTTGGGACTGAGCAGCACGGCGTCCATGCCGAGGGCCGCGGCGCTCCGGAAGACCGCCCCGAGGTTGGTGTGGTTGGTCACCGCCTCCATGACCACGACCCGCGTCGCGTCTGCCAGCACGTCCTGCGCCGTGCGCAGCGGCAGCCGGCCGAAGGACGCCAGGGCGCCGCGGTGCACGTGGAAGCCGGTCACCGCCTGCAGCACGTCGTACGACGCGACGTAGACCGGGCAGTCGAGCG
>SCTD01000011.1 GCA_004299215.1 Frankiales bacterium
GGACCGGCTGGCCGGGTAGCGGCGATCCAGCGCCTGCCGGGACTCCAGGCCGATGGCGTCGATGATCGACGACACCTGGATCGCGGTGGAGATGTGGTGGATGTAGGAGACGAACAAGCCGACGCTCAGCAGCAGCAGCCCCACGGCGACGTTGGTCGCCAGACCGGGCACGAACTGCTGCTGGCCGTCGTCGCCCGTGCGCACCGTCCGCAGCACGAGCAGCGAGTAGACGAAGGTGGCCGTGAAGACGCCGAGGGCCCACTGCGTCTGCCGGTCGCGCAGGAACGTGCGCAGCACCCGCGGGGAGAACTGGCTGCTCGTGAGCTGGAGGACGACGACGGTGATGCTGAAGACCAGACCGGTGAAGGTGATCATCGCCGTGGTGATGGCACCGAGGACCTCGCGGGCGCCGTCGGGGCCGGCTCCGAACGTGACGCTGAGCGACCCGTTCAGCCGGCGATCGGCCTCGACCAGGGCGAGGGCGAGGGCGATCGACAGGGCGACGCAGACGCTGGGGACGGCCCAGAAGCCCGATCGCAGCCGCTCGCGCAGCCCGTGCAGAGCCGCGGTCACGGCGATCCTCCTGTGCTCGGTCTGCCCCCGGGCGGGGACGGCGTTCCCGAAGTGTCCTGCCCGGCTTGCGCCCACCGTCACACCCTGCGGGGGCATGCCGGGCCGGGTGTCGGGCAGTCTGGGGGGATGAGTCCGCGTACCGCCACCGTGTCCCTGATGTCCGTCCTCGCCGTCGCCGCGCTGAGCGCCTGCAGCCCCGAGACCCCGCCGTCACCGACCGGCGGCGCCTCCGTCCCCGGCCCGGACCCCGTGCCGAGCACCGCCGTCGTCGTCGACGAGGCCGCGGTCCTCGAGGTGGAGGACCAGACCAGCGAGGGCCCGACCGTCGTGGCGACCGCCGCGGCCACCAAGGGCGGCTTCATCGTCATCCTCTCCGGCGACGGCCGCGACGTGATGGGCACGGGCATGGTCGAGCCCGGCACCGAGGCCAAGAAGATCCAGGTGTCGCTGGCCGACGAGCCCACCGACGAGATCGAGCTGATCGCCCGGCTGTTCGCCGACACGGACGGCAACGGCATCTACGGCGCCGCCGACCAGCCGATCAGCAACGACGAGGACGACGACAGCGACGACGCCGAGGTCTTCCCCGGCGAGCAGGCCGCGTTCTCCTTCACGGGCAAGAGGGTCCAGGACTAGCCGAGGTCGAGCCGCTCCAGCTCCTCGGCCAACCTCGCTCCCATGACGCCGTAGCCGCGCTCGTTGGGGTGCAGCCGGTCGGGGTGCAGGAAGCGCCGCTGGCCGACCGTCCAGTCACCCGACAGCGGGCTGAAGAAGGGCAGACCCAGCTCGTCGGCGACCTCCCCGATCGCGTCGTCGACCGTCGTCCGGTGCGGGTCCACCCGCCCCGGCGGCGGTGGGTCGTACGCCCCCATCAGCACGATCGCGGCCTGCGGCTGCCGCTCGCGGACGTGGGCGACGACCTCGCGTACGGCGGCCTGCACCTGCGCGGGAGTCGACTTCACGCGGGCGTCGTTGGTGCCCCCCTCGAGGAGCACGACGTCGTACTCGCCGGTCATCGCGCCCGGGCGCTTGAGTCGCTGGAGGTAGCCGGGGGAGCGGCCGGTCGTGGTGTAGCCCGTGCCGCCCCATGCGTCGACCTCGACGTCCCAGCCGAGCCGGGCCGCGGCGACCCGGGCCATCACCGGGCGACGGGGGCTGGCGCCGGTGCCGTTCATCAGGCTGTCGCCGAAGAAGTAGGCCGACACCTGGCCGGCGGCCTCGGCGGACGGACCCGTCGACGCGGGCATGCTGGTCAGGCCGACCAGCAGCGCGACCAGCACCACCACCGTCCGCGCGGACGTCCACGTGCGCACCGTGCTGCACCCCCTCGGGACCGGAGTCTCGGCAGCCGCAGCCCTGCGCGCAGGGGAATCGCAGGTCTGTCACAGCTCCGTCACGGACAGGTCGGGACGAACCGGACGACTCGCCCTCGCGACGCGGCTCCGTGGCGCTGTGGGACGTGCTCTCCGCCCTACCGTCGCGGTCGTGGAGACCTCGCCCTCGGCCGAGCACGCGCGGCTCGCGGAGACCGTCCGGGCCGTGCAGGCCTACGTCCGCAGCGAACCGGGCGCGCACGGCAGGCTGATGGCAGCGGCGAGGCAGGACCCGGAGGCGGTGACGGCCTCTCTGGTCGCGCTCGGCACGGTGCTGCTCGACATCGCCGCCGGCGCCTTCCACCTCACCCCGGACGAGATGGTGGAGAAGGTCGCCACCCGGGTCGCCGAGGGCGAGCAGATCCAGCTGCCCTGACGGCCTAGGG
>SCTD01000136.1 GCA_004299215.1 Frankiales bacterium
GTGACCACCTCGCCCCCTGACACCGACCGACGGGACGCCGAGCGCGAGCGCACCTGGACCTCGCTCGCGAACCCGCGGAGGACCCGCCGCTCCTAGCCGGGGCAGGACTCGGCGCCGCCGTGTGGAAGCCTCTGTCGACGATCGGCGGAGGAGACACGGGATGCGTAGAGCTGCACGACGGGCTGCAGGGTTGCTGGCGATCGCCGCGCTGCTGCTGACGACCGGCGCCACCGGCGCGTTCGCGCACGAGGAGCGACCGTCCGTCTTCCCACCGGGGACGGGCAGCACCCCGAGCTACCGGCCGTTCGCCGAGGCGACGCCGCGGATCGTGGTCTGCAAGCCCGAGAGCAAGGGGCTGATCGCCAGGATCGCCGACCCCCGGCTCCGTGCCTTCAACACCCGCCTGCTCGCCGAGTGCGACGTCGCCCACATCCAGGCCGCCGTCGACGCGGTGACGACCCGCGGGACGAACATCTACGTCCTGCCGGGGACGTACCGCGAGGAGCCGTCGATCGACGCCCCCTGCCAGAAGGACTACGACGGCGGGGTGGTCGACTACCCGCTCATCGTGAGCTGCGGCGAGGTCATCAACCTCGTGACCATCGCCGGCGACAGCACGGTCGACACCGACAAGGTCGACTGCAACCAGCTGTGCGACCTGCAGATCGAGGGCACCGGCACCCGCATGGAGGACGTCGTCCTCAGGGGCGGCTTCGACGCCGACGGCGAGTGGGTCAAGCACAACGGCATGAAGGCCGACCGCGCCGACGGCATCGTCGTGCGCAACATGACCTTCGAGCTGTTCCGCGAGAACGCGCTCTACGTCCACGAGACCGACGGCTACCGGCTCGACCGGGTCAACGCCCGGCACAACGACCTCTACGGGATCCTGACGTTCACCTCGGACCACGGGGTCATCAGCAACTGCGACACCTCCTACAACGGCGACTCGGGCGTCTACCCGGGATCGGCGGCCGACGTCAACGCCGACAACCCCGACACCGGGCCGCTGACCCGATGGGCGGTCGAGATCTTCGGCTGCAGGAGCCACCACAACGCGCTGGGCCTGTCCGGCACGGCCGGCAACTCCGTCTACTTCCACGACAACGAGTTCTTCGCCAACGCCGCGGGCTACGTCACCGACTCCTTCGTCGGTGGTCACCCGGGCATGCCGCAGGACCACGCGTGGATCGTCAACAACAGGATCTACGGCAACAACAGCAACTACTTCAAGGAGTTCGTGCACTCCGGCAAGTGCGGCGGGAAGCCGGCCGAGCGTGGCTACGGCACCGGCACCGTCTGCCCGGTGTTCCCGGTTCCCGTGGGCACCGGCATCCTCGTCGCCGGCGGCAACGCCAACTTCATCGAGAAGAACCTGATCTACGACAACTGGCGCACCGGCGCGATGCTCTTCTACGTCCCCGGGGCGATCCGCGGGGAGTACACGCCCGACGCGCAGATCGACACGTCGAACAACAACCGCTACGTCGGCAACCGCCTCGGCTTCCACCCCAGCGGCGTGACGCAGCCCAACGGCGTCGACTTCTCCTGGGACGAGCAGGGTGTCGGCAACTGCTGGCAGGACAACGTGTCGGCCACCGGCGAGGTCACCGACGACACGCAGGTCGTCCCGCTGCCGGACTGCGACTCCGGCGGGTCGATCTCCCCGATCGGCAACGCCGTCACGACCGCCTCCAACGCGCCGTGCGCGACCTACAACCGCGAGGACGAGCCCGACCCGGTCGGCTGCACCTGGTTCGACGACCCGGTCCAGCCCGCCGGCAGGGAGGAGGCCCCCGGCGAGACGACGGCTCCGCCCGCGGGCGGAGGTGGCGGGGGCGCTGCGCCGCCGCAGGCCGCTCCGGCCCCGGCCGGCAGCGGCCTCCCGGCCACCGGTGGGTCGTTGCTGCCCGGGCTGGCCGGGCTCGCCCTGGCCGCGGCGGCGTACGTCGTCTGGCGGCGCCGGCTCGGGACCGCGGCGTGACCGCGGTGCTGGACGCGCCGACCGAGGCTGCTCCGGCACCGCGACCGGCGTCGCGCCGCGGCACCCGTGCCCTGGTCGCGCTGCTGGCGCTCGGAGCCGTCGCGCTCCTCGTGCTGGCGGGCTTCCGGGCCGCGCAGGAGTCGGTGTCGTTCGAGCCCGTGACGCCCGTCTTCGGGGGCAGCGCGCCGGCCGTGACGCTGCCGAGCTACGGCGTGAAGGGCATGTACGTCATCGGCTACGAGCACGGCGAGACGGCCCGGATCTCGCTGCCGATCGCCAACGACGGCCCGCTCCCGGTCACCGTCCGGAGCCTGGACCTCGGGGGCGGGGTGGCGCCGCTGCTGCTCGTCCGCGAGGTGACCGGCCTCCCGCTGTCGCTCCGGCCGGGGGAGGAGGGGGTCGTCGAGGTCATCGCCGAGCTGGCGAACTGCCGCTTCTTCCACGAGCGCGAGGTGCAGAACCTCACGTCCTTCCAGATCGGCGTGTCGCTGCTCGGTCAGGAGCGCACGCGGGTCGTGGAGTACGACCGGCCGATCATGGTCCACAGCCCGATGCTGGTGGGCTGCCCGGACCGCCGGCTCGACCGCGAGGCAAACGACCGGAGCGATCTCGTACGCGTCGGCTGATACGTCTTGACCTCGACGTCGGGAGCGCCGAGAGTGCTTTCGTCATCAGATCGTCAT
>SCTD01000137.1 GCA_004299215.1 Frankiales bacterium
GGTACGCCTGCCCCTTGAGCCCGGCGATCGACCCCACGTTGACGATGCAGCCGCGGCGCTCGACGAGGCTCGGCATCGCCTCCTGGATCGTGTTGAAGGGGCCGGTGAGGTTCACGTCGAGCTGCAGCTGCCAGTCGGCCTGCGTCAGGTCCTCGAACCGGCCGAACCGGACGAGCCCCGCGACGTTGGCGAGCACGTCGATCCCGCCGTGCTCGGCCACGACAGCCGCGACCGCGTCCCGGACCTGGTCCCGGTTCGCCACGTCGCAGCGTCGTACGCCCTCGGCGTCCTGGACGTCGAGGCCCACGACGGTCGCACCCTCCTGGGCGAGGAGCGCCGCGGTGGCCGCGCCGATCCCGCTCGCGGCACCGGTGACCAGCGCGACCTTGCCCTCGAACCTCATGCGGTGCCCTTCGGGGTCAGCCGGAAGACGCGCAGCTCACGACCGCTCATCTCGACGTAGCGGTCGTAGACCGGCCACACCGTCGTCAGCCGCGGCCAGGCGTCGGCCCGCTCCGCGCCCTCGAGCAGCGTCGCGGTCACGTCGAAGGTGCGGCCGGCGTGGGTGACCTTGGCGTCGGGGTTCTTCAGCAGGTTGCCGGTCCATACCGGATGGCGCGGCTGGCCGAAGTTGCTGCCCACCACGAGGAAGCTGCCGTCGTCCTCGGGCAGCGTCGCGAGCGGCGTGGTGCGCGGCTCACCCGTCCTGGCGCCGCGGGCGGTCAGCACCAGGCTGGGCACGAGCAGCGCCGAGAGGACGAACCGCCCGCCGGTGATGCGGTTGAGCACGCGGTCCAGCCGCGGCACGACGTGCTTCGCCACCGGTGCGAACGCGTGCGATCCGGCGACCCTCTGCACGACCCGGCCGACCGGTCCGTTGACGTCCACGAGCGACACCGTACGGCTCAGCGGATCATGCGGCGGAGCGCGGTGTCGACCAGGCGCGGGGGCAGCGCGGCCGCCACCTTGAGGGCCGCCATGTTGTTGATCTCGTAGTGCGGCCGCCGGCGGGGGTCGGTCGCGGCGCGGTGCACGACCTCGGCGACCTCCTGCGGCGTCGACACCTTGGTCGGCTTGCGCTTCTCGAGGCTGCGGACGAAGCCGGCGAACGGACCGGCGAGACGGCCGTCCGGGACCGGGTTCTCGATGCGGTCCATCGCGTGGAAGAGCTCGGTCGCGATCGCCCCCGGCCGCACCGTCGCGACGTGCACGCCGAGCAGGACGAGCTCGCGGCGCAGCACGTCGCTGATGCCCTCCAGCGTGAGCTTGGTGGTCTGGTAGATCTGGAACGGCGTGCGCAGCCGGTAGGACTCGCTGGTCACGTTGACGACCCGGCCGCGGCTCGCCACGAGCAGGTCGAGGCAGGCGTGCACCACCCGCAGCGCGCCGAAGGCGTTCACCTCGAAGTGCTCGATCACGGCGTCGGGGTCCATCTCGACGGTGGGGAAGTACGCGATGACACCCGCGTTGTTGACCAGCACGTCGAGCCGACCGAGCTCGGCGGTGATCCGGCGCACGACACCGTCGATCGAGGCTGCGTCGGTCACGTCGAGCGGGGCCGTCACGTAGCTGCCGTCGAGGTCGGCGAGCAGCCCGGGATCGCGGTCGGTGGCGACCACGCGGTAGCCGTCGGCGGCGAACCGCTCGCTGACGGCACGTCCCAGGCCACGTCCGGCACCGGTCACCAGGACCACGGGTTGCTCGCTCATGTCGTCAACCTACGGAGGGCTAGCCTTCGGCCATGTCCGTGGTGCCGCTCGACCTGTCGCCCTCTCGCAAGCCGACGGTCTTCGAGCCCGCGCCGCTCGGCCCGCTGACGCTGCGGAACCGCATCGTGAAGGCGGCGACCTTCGAGGGCCGCACGCCGCGCGGCACCGTCACCGACGACCTCGTCGCCTTCCACGCCGAGGTCGCCCGCGGCGGTGCCGGCATGACGACGGTCGCCTACTGCGCGGTGGCTCCCGGCGGGCGCGTGCACCGGCACTGCGCGGTGCTCGGCCCGGCGACCGTCGCGGACTTCCGCCGGCTCACCGACGCCGTGCACGCCGAGGGGGCGCACGTCAGCGCGCAGATCGGGCACGCCGGGCTGGTCGCGGACACGCTCTCCAACAAGACCCCCACCCTCGCCCCGTCGACCCGGATCAGCCTGCCGGCGAAGGGCCTCGTCCGCGGTGCGACCGCGGCCCAGCTGGCGGAGGTCACCGAGCAGTTCGCGGTGACCGCACGCAGTGCGCGGGAGGCGGGCTTCGACGCGATCGAGGTGCACCTCGGGCACAACTACCTGCTCAGCTCGTTCCTCTCGCCGAACCTCAACAAGCGCACCGACCGCTACGGCGGCTCGCTGGAGAACCGCGCGCGCTTCCCGCGCGAGGTCGTGCGCCGGGTGCGGGAGGCTGCCGGGCCAGGGCTCGCCGTGACGGCGAAGCTGAACATGGTCGACGGCGTGCCGGAGGGGCTCTGGCTCGACGAGAGCCTGCAGGTCGCGCGCTGGCTGCAGGACGACGGCCACCTCGACGCGCTGCAGCTGACCGGCGGCAGCTCGCTGCTGAACGGGATGTACTTCTTCCGCGGCGAGGTCCCGCTCAAGGAGTTCGTCGCGAGCCAGTCGAAGGTCGTCGGCCTGGGCCTGCGCTTCTACGGGCCGCGGATCTTCCCGACCTACCCCTTCACGGAGGGCTTCTTCCTCGAGGAGGCGCGGCAGTTCCGCGACGCCCTCGACATCCCGCTCATCCTGCTCGGCGGCATCAACCGGCTCGACACCATGGAGCGCGCGGTCGGCGAGGAGGGCTTCGCGCTGGTCGCCATGGCGCGCGCGCTGCTGCGCGACCCGATGCTGCCCAGGAAGCTCGAGGCGGGCACCACCCGCGAGGGGCTGTGCGTGCACTGCAACAAGTGCATGCCGACGATCTACTCCGGCACCCGCTGCGTCCTGCGCGCGCCGGCCCAGCGGGCGGCCGGCGTCCCGAGCCTCGAGCCGGTCTGACCGTGCGCGTCGCGGTGACCGGCGGCACCGGCTTCCTCGGCGCGCACAGCGTCGCGGCGCTGGTCGCCGCGGGGCACGACGTGCGCCTGCTGGCGCGCGGCTCGACCGACGCGGTCACCGCGCTCGGCGTGGACGAGGCGCGGCTGGAGGTCCTGCGCGGCGACGTCACGGACCCGGCTGCCGTCGACCGGCTGCTCGTCGGCGCGGACGCGGTGCTGCACGCCGCCGGCGTCGTCGGGCTCGACGAGCGCGACGCCGACAGAATGACCGCCGTCAACGTCGACGCGACCCGGCTGGTCCTGCAGGGCGCCGTCGACCGAGGACTCGACCCGGTGGTGCACGTGTCGAGCTACAGCGCGCTCTTCCCCTGTGCCGACCCGGTCATGACGCCGGACAGCGCGACCGTCGAGGGACGCAGCGCCTACGGCCGGACCAAGGCCGCCGGTGACCGGATCGCCCGGGCGCTGCAGGCCGACGGCGCGCCCGTGGTCATCACCTACCCGTCGACGGTCCTCGGCCCGCCCGCCGGTGACCGGCGCGGGCTCGCCGCGATCGGCTGGGACCCGCTGCTGCGCCTCGGCGCCTCGATCACCTTCGACGGCGGGATGGTGATGGTCGACGTGCGCGACGTCGCCGCCGTCCACGTCGCGGTCATGACACCGGGTCGTGGACCGCGCCGCTACCTCTGCGGCGGCCGGATGACCGGGTTCGACGAGGTCCTCGACCTGCTGCAGGAGGCGTCCGGGCGCAGGATCCGCCGGGTGCGGATCCCGAAGAAGGCCCTGCTCGGCGTCGGCCGCGCCTCCGACCTCCTCAGCACGGTGGTTCCGATCGCGCCGCTGCTCAGCTACGAGGCGGCGTGGCTGCTCACCAGCCCGGCCCGCACGGACGACAGCCGGACGCACGACGAGCTCGGGGTGCGGTGGCGCCCGCTGGAGGAGACGATCCGGGCCGCTGTCCGCACCTGACGGGGCGGCCGGTCCGTGCTAGAACGTGTTCTACACCGGGGAGGTCCTGTGCAGTTCACGGTCGCGGTCGCCATGACCGATCCCACGCACTACACCGCGCTCGCACGCACCGCCGAGGAGCTCGGCTTCGCCCAGGTCGCGGTGCCGGACAGCTCGTTCTGGTCCGAGCAGGTGTCGGACGCCTACCCGTACACCGCCGACGGCGGGCGGATGTGGACCGAGGACACGCCATTCGCCGAGCCGTTCATGGCGGTGGCCGCCATGGCCGCGGTGACCGAGCGGATCCGCTTCTGCACCCACGTCATCAAGGTCGGCGTGCGCAACCCGCTGCTGCTCGCCAAGCAGGTCTCCACCGCGGCCGTGCTGTCCGGCAACCGCTTCACCTTCGGGGCCGGCGTCGGCTGGCTGAAGGAGGAGTTCGAGTGGTGCGGCCAGAGCTACGACGGCCGCGGCAAGCGGGTCGACGAGTCCCTGGACGCGCTGCTGCAGGTGCTGAGCGGCGAGTGGGCGTCGTACGACGGGGAGCACGTGCAGTTCGGCCGGCTGAAGATGCCGCCGGCGCCCACCGAGCGGGTGCCCGTCTACATCGGTGGCCACACCCCGGTCGCGCTGCGCCGCACCGCGCGGTTCGGCGACGGCTGGACCAGCGCGATGATCGGTCTCGAGGAGTTCCGCTCGGTGCACGCGGAGCTCACAGGCATGCTCTCCGCGGCGGGGCGCTCCACCGACGGCTTCGCCTTCCAGGTCGCCTCCTCGGACCGCTACGGGCTCGACGGCTACAAGGAGCTCGAGGCCGCGGGAGCGACCGACATCGTGACGGTCCCGTGGGTCTTCTACGGCGTGCCCATGGACGGCGAGCTGGCGGCCAAGCAGGACGGCCTGCGCCAGTTCGCCGCGGACATCCTGGAGAAGTGGTGACGGTCGAGGAGCACCCGGCGAGGGCGGCGTCGAAGAGGTCCATGGCGGCAGTCGGGGCACGGGACCGCGCCGCGTGGCTCGCGCTCTGGCACGAGGACGGCTGCGTCGAGGACCCGGTCGGCGTGTCCTGGCTCGACCCCACCGGCGAGGGCCACCGCGGCAAGGAGGCGATCGGGCGCTTCTTCGACACCACGATCGCGACCCTCGAGGGGATCCGCTTCGACATCACCGACAGCTTCGCCGCCGGCGACGAGGTCGCGAACGTCGGCACCATCCACCTGACCCTGCCCGGCGGCACGACCGGCCGGTGCGAGGGTGTCTTCGTCTACAAGGTCGACGACGCCGGGCTGCTCGTCTCGCTGCGCGCCTTCTGGGAGAACGACCGGCTGAACGCGACGTTCTCCACCGCATGAGCGACCTGGACGACCTCGCCCTCGCCTTCGCGCAGCTCGCGAGCGACGCTGGGCGCCTGGTGATGGAGGTCTACGCGACCGACTTCGAGGTGCGGACCAAGGACGACCTCTCGCCGGTGTCCGAGGCCGACGAGCGCGCCGAGGCGCTGCTGGTGCCGGGGGTGCAGACGCTGCTGCCCGGGGTGACCGTCGTCGCCGAGGAGGCCGTCAGCCGAGGCGAGCTGCCTCGTGTGGACGGCGACTTCGTCCTCATCGACCCGGTCGACGGGACGCGCGAGTTCGTCTCGCGCAACGGCGACTTCACCGTCAACGTCGCCCTGGTGCGCGGCGGCGTGCCGGTGGCGGGCGTCGTCTACGCCCCTGCGAAGCAGCGAGTGTTCGTCGGTGGGACGTCCGCGTTCTCGGGGGCGCTCGTGGCCGGCGAGCAGGTGGGTGAGCTGTCGCCGATGACCACCCGGCCGTACCCGGCTGCAGGGCTGGTCGCCGTCGCCAGCAGGTCGCACCTGGACGAGCGGACGCAGGCCTTCCTCGACCGGCTGCAGCCGGCGGACCGGCGCAGCGCCGGGTCGTCGCTGAAGTTCTGCCTGGTGGCTGCGGGCGAGGCCGACGTCTACCCGCGCTTCGGCCCGACGATGGAGTGGGACACCGCCGCAGGGGACGCCGTGCTGCGCGCGGCCGGCGGCACGGTGGTCGACGAGGAGGGTGCGGTCCTGCGCTACGGCAAGGTCGAGAGCGGGCTGCGCAACGGCCCGTTCGTCTGCTGGGGCCGGGAGCCGTTGCTGTGAGCGGAGCATGCGGTCGGTGCCCGGCGACGCAGGAGCCGGCGTGCCGGCCGCTTGCGGAGCGAACGAAGATGTCACTGTGAGTGCCGCGTACGAGGGCTTCGGCGGGCGCGCCGGCCGCACCTTCGCCGGGTCCGAGCCGTGGTGGCCAGAACGGCCGCAGCGCGAGGGCGCGCCGAACGTCGTCATCGTGCTCGCCGACGACCTGGGCTTCGCCGACCTCGGCTGCTACGGCTCGGAGATCGACACGCCCCACCTCGACGCGCTCGCCGCGCGGGGCCTGCGCTACACCGACTTCCACTCCACGCCGATGTGCTCCCCGACCCGGGCTGCGCTGCTGACCGGGCGCAACTCCCACTCGGTGGGCATCGGCCACGTCGCGCACTCCGACCCCGGCTTCCCCGGCTACGCGATGGAGCTGTCGGACGACTGCGTGACGAGCGCCGAGGTGCTGCGCGACGCCGGCTGGGCGACGCTGATGGTCGGCAAGTGGCACCTGGCCAAGGACTCCGACTGCTCCGACGCCGGGCCGCGCCACTCGTGGCCGTGCCAGCGGGGCTTCGAGCGCTTCTACGGCTTCCTCGACGGCTTCACCAACCTGCACCACCCGCACCGGCTGGTCCGCGACAACACCGCGGTCGAGGTGGACGCCTACCCCGACGGCTACTACTTCACCGACGACATCACCGACGAGGCGATCGCGATGGTGAAGGGGGTCAAGGCCTCCGACCCGAGCAAGCCGTTCTTCCTCTACATGGCGCACGGCGCGGTCCACGCGCCGCTGCACGCGAAGGCCGAGGACATCGCCAAGTACGAGGGCCGCTACGCGATGGGATGGGACGTCCTGCGGCAGCAGCGGTTCGAGCGGATGCTCGAGCTCGGGATCCTGCCCCCGGACACGGTGCTGCCACCGCGCAACTCCGAGGCCGGTGACGACGTCGTCGCCTGGGACGACCTGCCGGCCGATCAGCAGCGGCTGTTCGCGAGGTACATGGCCGTCTACGCCGCAATGGTCGACAACGTGGACCAGCAGTTCGGCCGGCTGTGCGCCGCGCTGGAGGAGCTGGGCGAGCTCGACAACACCTACTTCCTGTTCACCTCCGACAACGGCGCGTCCCGCGAGGGCGAGGCCGAGGGCACGACCGCCTACTACTCGCACCTGCTCGGGAGCGTCGACACCGCCGCCGATCTCGCGCGGATCGACGAGGTCGGCGGTCCGACGACGACCCCGCACTACCCGCGCGGCTGGGCGATGGCCTCGGGCACGCCGTTCCGGCTCTACAAGATCAACACGCACGCGGGCGGGCACTCGGTGCCGATGCTGATGGCCGGTCCCGGACTCCAGCAGCACGCCGGCGGGCTGCGCCGGCAGTGGACGCACGTCACCGACGTG
>SCTD01000138.1 GCA_004299215.1 Frankiales bacterium
GGCTCGTGCGGACGACGGACCCGGAGGGGCGCGTCACGAGCCTGACGCTGGACGAGGCAGGCCGCCCGCTGTCCACGGTGCACACCGGTCCCGGTGACGACGTCACCATCACCCAGGCCTTCGACCACGACGGCCGGCGGACGTCCCTCAACGGCGACCCGATCGGCTACGACGACCGCGGGAACGTGACGGCCGAGGCCGGCTTCACCTACGACTACTCCCAGCCCGGTGTGATCGTCGAGACCTACCCGGGCGGCGAGAAGCAGGTGTCCTACCGGGTCGACGAGGCCGGTCACCTGATGTCCGTCAGCACGGGCGACGACCCGGCGGCCGCCGGGTACGTCGGCGCCTCCTACATCCGCGACGAGGACCGTCGGGCGACGGGTCTGGCCCTCTCGAACGGCGTCCTGCAGACCCGGGCGTTCGACCCCGCCGGCAACCTGGTCGACCAGACGGTCCGCTACGGCGGCACCGTGCTCGCCCACGACACCTACACCTGGGACGCGCGCGGCAACCGGCTGTCCCAGCGCAGCACCGCCCTGGGTCGGACCGTGGAGCACGGCTACGCCTACGAGGACAGCGGCAGGCTGTCCGGTGCGCGCACCGAGCTGCTCTCCGTGCCGGAGTCGCTGCCCGTGGGGCTCGCGCCGGTCGCGGCGGACGCCCCCGGCGGTGGACTCGGTGCCGGCGAGGGCACGGCACCAGGAGACGGGATCGCCCTGCCGGCCGAGGCCCCGCTCCTGCTCCCTCCGGGAGCGGACATCGACGCGCCCGACGCCACGCTGGACTACGACCAGGTGGGCAACCGCACCAGCACCGGCGACCGGAGCTGGACCCACGGGCCGGCCGACGAGATCCTGACCGACGACTCCGGGACCGTCTGGACGTACGACCGCAGCGGGGCGGTCACCAGCCGCACCGGCGGCGGCAAGCCGGACGCGACCTACGTCTACGACGCGGCCGCGCGCCTGTCCGCCGTCACGGTCGGCGGGACGACCGTAACCTACGGGTACGACGGCTACGGCAACCGGGTGAGCCGCTCCGGCGACGGACCGACGACGACGTACGCGTGGAGCCCGTTCGGCGAGCTGCCGCAGCTGGCGATGGAGACGACCGAGGACGAGGTCACCTACTACGTCCACGGCGAGGGGCCGATCGCCGCGCAGACGGGCGATGACGTCCTGTACTTCCACCTCGACCCGCTCGGCAGCACGAACGCCGTGTCGAACCAGGACGGAGCGCTGGCCGCTGCCTACAGCTACGCGGCCTACGGAGCGGTGACGGAGGTCGGCGCTGACAGCGCGGTGGGCCTGCTCTTCCACGCCCAGCAGCTGGACCGGTTCAGCGGGCTCTACAACATGCGGGCCCGGCAGTACGACCCGGACACCGGGCGCTTCACGCAGCGCGAGCCCGCTGCCACGCCGGTCGGCGTGCCGGTGGTGTCGGCCTACGCCTTCGTCAACAACCAGCCGACGGCGAAGACGGACCCGACCGGACGGACCGTCTCCACGGCGACGGTGTTCGCCGGCCAGAGCACCGAGGACGCGAACGCCGCCAACAACGCCAAGCTCGCCGCCAAGGGAGCGCAGATCACCCTGAAGGTCGTCTCCA
>SCTD01000139.1 GCA_004299215.1 Frankiales bacterium
ACCTGTCGATCGAGGACCAGGCGTACCAGGTCGACCTGGTGAAGCGGACCCAGACGGGGATGATCGGCAACCCGGTCACCATCGGGCCCAAGGCCACGCTCGAGGAGCTCGACCGGCTGTGCGGGCAGTACCGCGTCTCCGGCCTGCCGGTCATCGAGGACGACGGCACGCTGCTCGGCATCATCACCAACCGCGACCTGCGCTTCGTGCCGGTCGCCGAGTGGGCGACCACCCTGGTCGCCGACGTGATGACGCCGATGCCGCTGATCACCGCCCCGGTCGGGATCTCGCGCGAGGACGCGACCACGCTGCTGCGCAGGCACAAGCGCGAGCGGCTGCCGATCGTCGACGACCAGGGCCGGCTGCGCGGGCTGATCACCGTCAAGGACTTCGTGAGGTCCGAGCAGTTCCCGTACGCCTCGAAGGACGGCTCGGGCCGCCTGCTCGTCGGTGCGGCCGTCGGCTACTTCGGCGACGCGTGGGAGCGCGCGACGACGCTGGTCGAGGCCGGTGTGGACGTGCTCGTGCCGGACGTCGCGAACGGCCATGCCCGGCTGATGCTCGAGATGATCGAGCGGCTGAAGAAGGACCCGGCGACCCGCCACGTGCAGGTGCTCGCGGGCAACATCGCGACCCGGGCCGGCGCCCAGGCGCTGGTGGACGCAGGGGTGGACGGCGTCAAGGCCGGCGTGGGTCCGGGGAGCATCTGCACCACGAGAGTCGTCGCCGGGGTGGGTGTCCCACAGGTGACCGCCATCTTCGAGGCGTCCCGGGCGTGCGAGCCGGCGGGTGTCCCGGTCGTCGGTGACGGCGGCCTGCAGTACTCCGGTGACATCGCCAAGGCGCTCGTCGCCGGAGCCGACACAGTGATGGTCGGCTCGCTGCTGGCCGGCTGCGACGAGAGCCCCGGCGACCTGATCTTCGTCAACGGCAAGCAGTACAAGAGCTATCGCGGGATGGGCTCGATCGGCGCGATGGCGTCGCGCGGCAAGAAGTCCTTCAGCAAGGACCGCTACTTCCAGGCCGACGTCGCCTCCGACGACCGGATCGTGCCGGAGGGCATCGAGGGCCAGGTGCCCTACCGCGGCCCGCTGTCGGCGGTCGCGCACCAGCTGGTCGGCGGGCTGCACCAGTCGATGTTCTACATCGGCGCGCGCACCATCCCCGAGCTCAAGGAGCGCGGCCGCTTCGTGCGCATCACGGCGGCGGGGCTCAAGGAGAGCCACCCGCACGACGTGCAGATGACCGTCGAGGCGCCGAACTACGGGAGCCGTTGATGGCAGAGGTCGAGATCGGGATCGGCAAGACCGGGCGCCGCGCGTACGGCTTCGACGACATCGCGATCGCGCCCTCGCGGCGCACCCGCGACCCGGAGGACGTCTCCATCGCCTGGGAGATCGACGCCTACCGGTTCGAGCTGCCGCTCGTCGCGAGCGCGATGGACGGCGTCGTCTCGCCGACCACCGCCATCGAGATCGGCCGGCTCGGCGGGCTCGGCGTGC
>SCTD01000140.1 GCA_004299215.1 Frankiales bacterium
CTGCCGGCGTACGACTCCCTGTCCGTCACGGTCGCCGACGCCGTCGTGCCCGACGAGGACGTCACCAAGCAGGTCGACGAGCTGCGCGAGCGCTTCGCGAAGCTCACCCCGGTCGAGCGCGCTGCCGCCGAGGGCGACTTCGTCACCCTCGACCTGGCCGCGACCGTCGACGGCAACGAGGTCCCGGGCGGCACCGCCACCGGGCTCAGCTACCAGGTCGGCTCCGGCGACCTGCTCGACGGCCTCGACGAGGCCGTGACCGGCAAGAGCGCCGGCGACGCGGGCACGTTCACCACGACGCTGGTCGCCGGCGACTTCGAAGGGCAGAACGCCGAGGTGGCCGTCACCGTGCGCGCGGTCAACGAGCGCGAGCTGCCCGCTGCCGACGACGCCTGGGCCGAGACGACCGGCTTCGCCTCCTTCGCCGAGCTCGAGGCCGACGTCCGCTCGCGGCTGGAGCGGATGAGGAAGCTCGAGCAGGGCGTCGAGGCCCGCGACAAGGTGCTCGAGGCGCTGCTCGCGACCGTCGACGTGCCGCTGCCCGACTCGATCGTCGAGACCGAGATCGAGTGGCGCACGCAGAGCACCACGCAGCAGCTCGCCCAGGCGGGCATGACCCTCGACCAGTACCTCGAGGCCGAGGGCAAGGGCGAGGAGGAGTTCGAGGAGGAGGTCCGCGAGGGCGCGACCACCGCCGTCAAGGCGCAGCTCGTGCTCGACGCAGTCGCCGACAAGGAGGAGCTGGGGGTCAGCGACGCCGAGCTCACCGACCAGGTCGTCCGCCGGGCGCAGCGCGCGGGCGTCTCGCCCGACCAGTACGCCCAGTCGGTCGTCCAGTCAGGTCAGCTGCAGGGGCTGGTGCAGGAGGTCCGCCGCGGCAAGGCGCTCGCCACCGTGATGGAGTCCGCGACGATCACCGACGCGTCCGGCAACGTCGTGGACCTCGAGGAGCTCCGCGACGACATGGGTCCGGCCGACGACACGCAGATCGACGAGGACGGCCGGCCGTTCCACACCCACGGTGACGGGACCGTCCACTACCTCGACGAGGAGTAGCCCGCTGCCCGCAGACGATCCGGGGCATTCGGGGCGGCGACGGCCCGCTGACGCGGCCGACACCTCCGACGATCACGCACGGCGGACGTCGCGGGCGGCTTTCGCCCTTGGCGGAACGGGCGCTCGGACGGGACTGCCCGGCGGTGCACGGCGTTAGGGTCGCTGCCAGGCAGTCCCGTTCCCGAGATCCGAGGCAGGCCCCACCGTGACCCAGACAGACCCCTCGACCGGGCTGGTCGTCCCCTCGTACGGCAGTGCCACCCCTGCGACCCCGGTCGCTCGGCAGGCCGGTGCCGGCATGGGCCTGGACGACCAGGTGTTCAACCGCCTCCTCAAGGAGCGGATCATCTTCCTGGGCTCGCCGGTCATGGACGAGATGGCCAACGCCATCTGCGCCCAGCTGCTGCTGCTCGCCGCGGAGGACCCCGAGCGCGACATCTTCCTCTACATCAACAGCCCCGGCGGCTCGATCTCTGCCGGCATGGCGATCTACGACACGATGCAGTTCGTCGCCAACGACGTCGCAACCGTCGGCCTCGGGTTGGCCGCCTCGATGGGTCAGTTCCTGCTGTGCGCGGGCACCAAGGGCAAGCGCTACGCCACGCCGCACGCGAGGATCATGATGCACCAGCCCTCGGGCGGGATCGGCGGCACCGCGGCCGACATCGCGATCCAGGCCGAGCAGATGCTCTACGTCAAGAAGCAGATGGCCGAGCGCATCGCCTTCCACACCGGGCAGTCGCAGGAGCAGATCGAGAAGGACTCCGACCGCGACCGCTGGTTCTCGGCCGAGGAGGCCAAGGAGTACGGCTTCATCGACCACGTCATCACCGGAGCCAAGGACGTCCCGTCCGGCGCCGGCACCCGGGCCTAGGAGGGCTTGCTCAGATGTCTTACGGTCCCTCGTTCAGCGACCCCACGAACTACACGATCCCGATCGTCATCGAGCAGACCTCCCGCGGGGAGCGCTCGTTCGACATCTACAGCCGGCTGCTCAAGGAGCGGATCATCTTCCTGGGCACGCCCATCGACGACGGCGTCGCCAACGTCGTGATGGCCCAGCTGCTCCACCTCGAGTCCGAGGACCCGGACCGCGACATCAACATGTACATCAACAGCCCCGGTGGCTCGTTCACGGCGCTGACGGCGATCTACGACACGATGCAGTTCGTCAAGCCCGAGATCCAGACGATCTGCATGGGGCAGGCGGCCTCCGCCGCGGCGGTCATCCTGGCCGCCGGGACCAAGGGCAAGCGCCTCGCGCTCGAGCACGCCCGCGTGCTCATCCACCAGCCCTCCGGTGGCGGCGAGGGCCAGAGCTCCGACATCGAGATCCAGGCGCGCGAGATCCTGCGCATGCGCGACCTGCTCGAGTCCATGCTCGCCAAGCACACCGGCAAGGAGGAGGCCGACATCCGCAAGGACATCGAGCGCGACAAGATCCTCACCGCCCGCGAGGCGATGGAGTACGGCATCATCGACGAGGTCGTCGCCTCCCGCAAGATCGCCAGCGGCGCAGCCAACGCCGCCGGTCGCTAGGTCGCAGCACCTGCCAGGACGGTCCACGTCTTGGCGCAGAAGGACTGGATCTGACGGCACCAGGCGGTACCGTCAACGGACAGGTTCTCGGCCCGGTGCCGGGGACGACGAGGGACGAGGTACTCCGAGGTGGCACGCATCGGTGACGGCGGCGACCTGCTGAAGTGCTCGTTCTGCGGGAAGTCGCAGAAGCAGGTCAAGAAGCTGATCGCCGGCCCGGGCGTCTACATCTGCGACGAGTGCATCGACCTCTGCAACGAGATCATCGAGGAGGAGCTCTCCGAGAGCTCGGAGCTCAAGTGGGACGAGCTGCCGAAGCCCAAGGAGATCTACGACTTCCTCGATCAGTACGTCATCGGGCAGGACACCGCGAAGCGGACGCTCGCCGTCGCCGTCTACAACCACTACAAGCGGGTGCAGGCCGGCGGCAACGAGAAGGAGCCCGTCGAGCTGCAGAAGAGCAACATCCTGCTGCTCGGCCCGACCGGCTGCGGCAAGACGCTGCTGGCGCAGACCCTCGCCAAGATGCTCAACGTCCCGTTCGCCATCGCCGACGCGACGGCGCTGACGGAGGCCGGCTACGTCGGCGAGGACGTCGAGAACATCCTGCTCAAGCTGATCCAGGCCGCTGACTACGACGTCAAGAAGGCCGAGACCGGGATCATCTACATCGACGAGGTCGACAAGATCGCCCGCAAGTCGGAGAACCCGTCGATCACGCGGGACGTCTCCGGCGAGGGGGTGCAGCAGGCGCTGCTGAAGATCCTGGAGGGCACCACCGCCTCGGTGCCGCCGCAGGGCGGGCGCAAGCACCCCCACCAGGAGTTCATCCAGATCGACACCACCAACGTGCTCTTCATCGTCGGCGGCGCCTTCGCCGGCCTCGACAAGGTCATCGAGCAGCGGATCGGCAAGAAGGCCGTCGGCTTCGGCGCCGTCCTGCACTCCAAGCACGAGGTCGACGCCGGCAACGTCTTCGGCGACGCGATGCCCGAGGACCTGCTGAAGTACGGCATGATCCCCGAGTTCATCGGCCGCCTGCCGGTGCTGACCAGCGTGCACAACCTGGACAAGCAGGCGCTGATCCAGATCCTCACCGAGCCCAAGAACGCGCTCATCAAGCAGTACCGCCGGCTCTTCGAGCTCGACGGCGTCGAGCTCGAGTTCAGCGACGACGCCCTCGAGTCCATCGCCGACCAGGCCATCCTGCGGGGCACGGGTGCCCGCGGCCTGCGCGCGATCATGGAGGAGGTGCTGCTGTCGGTGATGTACGACCTGCCCTCCCGCGGTGACGTCGCCAAGTGCCTGATCACCCGCGAGGTCGTCCTCGAGCACGTCAACCCGACCCTGGTGCCGCGCGACGCGGCGACCCCGGCCCGCCGCGAGCGCCGCGAGAAGTCGGCCTAGCCCTCCCGGGTGCAGCTACAGCCGGTAGCCGGCGAGCTGGCGGGCCTGGGCGACCAGGTTGTCGGCGCTGTCCCAGATCTCGCACTCCTCGTCCAGCCAGCCGTCACGCAGCACGGTGGCCCGCTGCACGACCCGCAGCCAGCCGGGGGCGGCTATCCCGCGCAGCAGCACGGTCAGCTCGAGCGTCGGGACCCAGCCCATCAGCCCGAGGTCGAAGGTCACCGGCGGCATCGCGTCGGCGAAGACCAGCAGGTCCAGCGGCGAGGCGTCGGCGCCGTCGTCGCGGCGCATCCAGCCGCGGACCTCCGCGCGGCCGGCGGGCTTGCCCAGCGCCCACTGCGCGTACGCCATGTCCATCCGCAGGTCGACGTGGTCGAAGTAGCCGACCTTGACGCCGGTCGGCCCGATCGACGGCGTGCGCGGGCAGTCCTCGACCGGCGGGAGGGCGGGCGGTACGCGCCCTGACGTCCAGTACGGCTCCGCGTCCGACAGCGCGCCGGCGCTGACCAGGACCTCGGCGCGCACGGCCCCCTCCTGCGCGATCCGCACCCGCGACGAC
>SCTD01000141.1 GCA_004299215.1 Frankiales bacterium
AGCACGGCCCGGGCGCGCAGCAGGAGCAGGCCGGCCGTGCTCGACCGCCGCGGGTGGCGCGGCGGTCGGGCGGCGTCCGTCGTGCGCCTGCTGCCGCTCGGCACCGCAGCGGTCGTCGTCCTCGTCGGTGCCGGGCTGGTCCTGCGCGGCCTCGCCACCGGCCGCGGCCTGCTGTAGCCACCTCCAGACGTGCTGCACCCGTCCGGCTGACGCCGGCAGGCGCGCGAGCGGGTGGTCCGGCACCGCCGGCGACGGCCCGTCCGGCCTATGCGCCCCTGCCCCGAAGTGACCTGCGCACGCTCGGTTGAGCCGAGTGGAGCACGCCGGCAGGACCCGGATCTGATCACTTCTGACCATGATCAACATGCCTGCCTTCTGTCACAGTCGGTCATCGTGGAACTACAACCCGGATCGGCGGGCGGACCATGAGCGCAGCCCCACGAGGGATCGTGCTCGTCGCCCTGCTGTCCCCGCTCGTGCTGATCGGGGTCTGGGCGGCGAGTCCGTCCTGGGCCCACCCCATGGCCATGGTGATCCACGCGCTGACCCTGATCGCCGCCGGCGTCGGCATGGGCCGCGCGGCCAGACGCGGTGACGTACGACTGCGCCGCGCACGGCGCTGGCTGACGGCAGGGCTGGCCGCCAGCGGCACCGGCTTCGTCGTCGCGGCTGTCGAGTCGACGGTCAGGGGCGAGGTCCCGGCGGTCGGGTTCGCGAACCTCGCGCCGCTGATCTGGGTGCCCTGCGTCCTCGTGGGGATGTTCGCCGTGCCGAGCCAGGAGCACCGCGAGGGCGGCCGGGTGCGCGCCGTGCTGGACGGGCTCCTCGTCGCCGCCGCGACCTCTCTCGTCTCCTGGATCGTCTTCCTGCAGCCGACGTGGCAGGCCGGCACGCGCCCCGGGTTGGAGAGGGTGGTGCTGCTCGCCTACCCGGTCATCGACCTCGTGCTGGCCATCGCCGCCCTCGCCATGGCGGGGCACGCCCGCGCCGACATGCGCCGCTTCCTGCACGTCGCGGTCGGCGGGCTCCTGCTCGTCGCGATCGCGGACAGCGGCACCGCGCTCGCCGTCGCCCGCGGCAGCGACGGCTTCGAGTGGCACAACGTGGTGCTGCAGGCGGGGCTCGCCCTGCTGCTCGCCGCGGCGGTCGTGCCGACCTCGGCCGCCGTCGTCGAGGACAGCCACGTGGGCGTCACCGTCGACGCCGCGCTGCCGCACGTCCCGGTGGTGCTGGCCGTCGTGGTGGTGGCCGTGCACGTGATCACCGGTCACGAGGTCGACGTCTGGTCCACCAGTCTCGGAGCCCTGGTGCTGGTCGGCATCGTGGTGCGGCAGACGCTCTACGCCCGTCACCTGGTCACGGCCGCGCGGCGGCTCTCCGTCGAGGCCACGCACGACTCCCTGACCGGCCTGCACAACCGGCGGGCCTGCCTCGGCCGGCTCGAGACCGCGCTCGCCGAGGGCCGGCCCGGTGAGGTCGGCCTGGCGCTGCTGGACCTCGACGGGTTCAAGGAGGTCAACGACAGCTTCGGCCACGCGGCAGGTGACTGCGCGCTGCAGGACGTGGCAGCGCGGCTGCGCTCCCTACCGGGTGCGACCGCGGCGCGGCTGGGCGGGGACGAGTTCGCCCTCGTGCTCCTGGGTCGACGGGCCGAGGAGCGGCTGGTCGACCTGGCCGGCGCCGTCAGCGGTAGCCGGCCCACGTCGATCGGGCCGATGACCGTGCCGCTCAGCGCCTGCGCCGGGGTCACCGTCAGCAGGGAGGGCGACACGACGTCGGACCTGCTCCGCCGCGCCGACATCGCCCTCTACGAGGCCAAGCACCGCCGAGGCTCGGGGGTCACCGTCTTCACCGACGAGATGGCCCTGCGTGCCGAGCGCCGGCACCTGCTCGCGGAGGCGCTGCCGGGCGCAGCGGAACGGGGCGAGCTGGGGCTGCACTACCAGCCGCTGATCGACCTGGGTACGGGGATGACGTACGGCGTCGAGGCGCTCCTGCGCTGGAGCTCACCGCTGCACGGCCGCATCCCGCCGGACGAGTTCATCCCGCTCGCCGAGGAGAGCGGGCTCATGGGCGAGGTCGGCATGTGGGTGCTGCGGCAGGCGGTGCGCGACCTCGCCGAGCGCGCGACGACAGGTCGGCCCGTGCCGCAGCTGTTCGTCAACGTGTCGCCGCAGCAGCTCGTGGACGGCTTCGCCGACTCCGCCCGGGGCGCCCTCGCCGAGCACGGCCTCCAGCCGGGGTCGGTCAGCCTCGAGGTCACCGAGAGCGCCGTGCCGGACGCGAGCGCCCTGGCCTCGCTGGAGGAGCTGCGCGCTGCAGGGTTCACCGTCGCCATCGACGACTTCGGAGCCGGCTTCTCGAGCCTCTCGCAGCTGGCCGTGCTGCCGGTCGACGTGCTGAAGTTCGACCAGGCCTTCCTGCGCGGGATCCACACGGCGCGCGGCCGCCGCATCGTCGACGCGATCATCACGCTGGCGGTCGACCTCGGGCTCACGACCGTCGCCGAGGGGGTCGAGACCGAGGCGGACGTGCGTGCGGTCACGCGGGCCGGGTGCTCCCTGGCCCAGGGCTACCACTTCGGCCGCCCCGTACCGGCCGCCGAGCTCTGGCAGTCGATGGACCGGGTGCGCGCCGTGCCGGCACCGCGAGCGGCCGGGGGCCGGACCCGCGTCAGGAGCGAGGGCGCCTGACCTGCCCTCGTCGCGCGTGGCTCACCGCTGTTGTCGGAGCCCGCCCCTAGCGTCCGGGACATGCCCAGCGCACCACCCCTGCAGATCCCGATCCAGGCGACCTTCGACGAGCTGGGCACCCCGCTGCGCGACACGACCTTCGTCGTCGTCGACCTCGAGACGACCGGCAGCTCGGCGCAGGCCTGCGAGATCACCGAGATCGGCGCGGTGAAGGTGCGCGGCGGAGAGGTGGTCGGCGAGTTCCAGACGCTGGTCCGCCCGAGCAGCCCGATCCCGCCGTTCATCGCGGTGCTGACCGGCATCACCGACGCGATGGTCGCCGGCGCGCCCCGGTTGGACCAGGCGCTCCCCGCCTTCCTGGAGTTCGCCCGCGACACGGTGCTGGTGGCGCACAACGCGCCGTTCGACCTGGGCTTCCTCAAGGCCGGCTGCGAGCGGCTCGCCCTCGACTGGCCGGGCCACGACTCGCTCGACACCGCCCGCCTGGCCCGCCGCGTGCTCACCCGCGACGAGGCGCCCAACTGCAAGCTCGCCACCCTGGCGCGGCTCTTCCGGAGCGCCACCACCCCGAACCACCGCGCGCTCGAGGACGCCCGCGCCACCGTCGACGTGCTCCACGGGCTGATCGCCCGGCTCGGCGGCCTCGGCGTGCACAGCCTCGAGGAGCTGCGCACCTTCTCCGCGCAGGTCAGCCCGCAGCAGCGGCGCAAGCGGCACCTCGCGGACGCGCTCCCGGTCGCCCCGGGCGTCTACCTCTTCCGCGACGGCCAGGGCCGCGTCCTCTACGTCGGCAAGAGCACCAACCTGCGCGGTCGTGTCCGGCAGTACTTCACTGCCAGCGAGATGCGCACCCGGATGGCCGAGATGGTCGGGATGGCCGAGCGGGTCGACCCGGTCGTGTGCAGCACCGGCCTGGAGGCCGAGGTCCGCGAGCTGCGGATGATCGCCGAGCACAACCCCCGCTACAACAAGCGGAGCCGTCGGCCCGACAAGGCCACCTGGATCAAGCTCACGATCGAGCCGTTCCCACGACTGTCCCTGGTCCGCAAGGTCCTCGACGACGGGGCGGTCTACCTGGGCCCTTTCGGGCGGGCGGCCTCCGCTGAGCTGGCGGTGGCCGCGGTCCACGAGGCGATCCCGCTCCGCCAGTGCACCAAGCGGCTGTCGATCCGCACCCCGAGCAGCGCCTGCGTGCTCGCCGAGATGGGCCGCTGCGGC
>SCTD01000012.1 GCA_004299215.1 Frankiales bacterium
TCCCAGGTCGAGGTGCCCGCGGGCATGATGTTCCGCCCGCCGGCGTCGATCGTCTGGACCTCGCTGCTGGTCCCCTGGGTGACGACGAAGGAGTCGAACTTGCGGCCGCCGACGTAGAGGCCGTAGCCGGTGGCGCGTCCGCCGTCGGTGGTGGGCCACAGCCGGTCGAGCGACAGCGTCGCCGTGACCGCGTCCCGGGTGACCGCAGCGGTGAAGCCAGTGAGATCGGTCATCGGCGTGGTGCCGTCACCGGTCGGGTCGTCGGCCCTGGTGCTGCTCGCCTTCGGCGCGACCTCCTTGGTCGCCCAGGCGGCTGTGGCGTCCCAGGTCACGCGCCCGGGCGCCGACGAGGCGTCGACGGCGAGCGTCGCGTTCCGGGTCGACACCGGCGACGGCTGCCAGTCGGTCTCCTCGGCCAGCGGTGCCAGCCCCCAGTCCGGCTGGGGGCAGTCCTCGGGCCGGCCGGTCGAGGAGGCGTACCAGTGGTCCTTCGGGTTCTGCACCTGGAAGGAGCTCGTCCCGTCCCCCGCGGCGTCGTTCGGGACGAGGAGGTCCTTGCCGTCGACCTTCCCGTCGCCGTTGGTGTCCAGGAACTGGCTCATCTGCAGGGCGAAGCCCTCGACGTTCAGCGTGGAGACGCACTTCGCGACGTCCACCGGGTCCGAGCTGTACGCCATGATGTCCGCGGTCGGTATCTGGCCCCACGGACCCTCCGCGCCGTCGCCGACGTGACCGAGCGTCAGGCAGTGGCCGTTCTCGTGCGAGACCAGGTCGTAGAGCGAGAAGAAGTCCGTCGTGCCGGGGACCGGGTCGACCGCGCCGTTGACGGAGAAGCAGACCTGGCCGCCGGTGCCGTCGCAGCGCACGACCTCGAAGCCACCGAGGTCGCCGTGGTGGCCGTCGAAGTTGGGCCGCTCCTGCCAGCTCTTCATGGTGAAGGGGTCCGGGATCGAGCCGCAGGGCAGGCCCTGGCCGTCGGTGAAGCCGACCTCGCCCATGAAGTCCGCGGGGTCGATGCCGATGCCGATGCCGCCGACCGGGTTCGTCGCGATGACGACGATCTTCGGCTTGATGAGGTTGACCGCCTGGGTCGGCAGGCCGTTGGCGTCGACCGGCACCAGCTTGGTCGTGACGTTGAACTCCACGCCGTCGGCGAGCCAGTCCATGTCCATCTGCCGGGCGAGGTGGTCGATGCCACCGCCCCACATCTCCACCGACTGCCGCATGATCCGCATGTCGCGCTCGGCCGTCGGCGAGACCGGCACCAGGACGGCGACGTTGACCTTGGGGGAGTCGAGGTTGTTGAGCCCGACCTTCAGGTGGTGGCACCCGTTGTCCGGGTTCGCCTCGTCGCGGTCGACGATGCACCCGGCCGGCAGGTTGCCGTCGCCGAAGTGGGCGCTGGCGTACGACCCGCCTGCACCGCCGGCGGAGACCGGCGTGGGCGCGGGCTTCGGGGCGGACGCGAACGCCGGGACGACCGCGCCCACCGAGACGGCGGCGACCAGCAGCAGGACCTTGGAGCGGAGCGGGAGTCGAGGCACTCCCTACGGTTCGTCGCGGGCCGGTGGACTCCTGCACGCCGCGTGCAAGCAGTCAGGCGGCTGACGGCTGCTCCTGCCGGGAGGACCGGCCGCGGGTGATCAGGTAGCCGAAGGCTGTCGCGAGCACGTACATCAGCACGGAGTAGACCGCGCTCGGGATCGCGACCTCGGTGCTCTCCAGGACGCTGAGCGCGATGGTCAGTGCGATCGTCGTGTTGTGGATGCCCACCTCCATCGAGGTCGCGATCGCCTGGCCCTCGTCCAGCCGGAGCAGCCGGGCGACGGTGTAGCCCAGGCTGAGGCTGGCCAGGCAGAAGATCCCGGTGACGAGGCCGACCTGCTCCGCGTAGCCGGCCAGGTTCTCCCGCTCGCCGAGCAGCGCGCCGACCGCGACCACCACCAGCACGGCGATGGAGAAGACCCGCACCGGCCGGTCGGCGCGGGCGGCGAAGGCCACCCAGCGGCTGCGCACCGCCATGCCGATCCCGACGGGGATCAGCACGATCGCGATGACCTGGACGACCTTGCCGAACTGCAGGCCCAGCTCGCCGCCGGCGTCGAACCAGTCGATGGCGAAGTTGGTGATCAGCGGGATCGAGATCGCCGCGAGCACCGAGTTGATGGCGGTCAGCGTGATGTTGAGCGCCACGTCGCCGCGGAACAGGTGGCTGAACAGGTTCGCGCTCGTCCCGCCCGGTGAGGCCGCGAGCAGCATCACGCCCACCGCGAGCAGCGGGTCGAGGTCGAAGGCGACGACCAGGCCGAAGGCCACCACCGGCAGCACCAGCACCTGCAGCACCAGGGCCACCGCGACGGCCCGCGGCGTCCTGGCGACCCGGCGGAAGTCGCCGACGGTCAGGGACAGGCCGAGCCCGAACATGATGATGGCCAGCGCGATCGGCAGCCCGATCGTGATCAACGGCATGTCGTTCATGCCCGAGAGTCTGCCGGGCGTGCGGCTCGGTGAGTCTGCGGGGATCTGTCGGCGGACCGTGGCAGAGTCTCCCGGGCAAGCCCAGCAGAGCACGGCCCGCCTTCCCCTCGGACCGACGCTGCACCATCCGGCGTACCCGTAGGAGAGACGTGAGCTCGCGAGACTCGTTCGTGCACCTGCACGTGCACACCGAGTACTCCATGCTGGACGGCGCCGCCCGGCTCGACGAGCTGTTCGCCCGCACCGCCGAGATGGGCATGCCGGCGCTCGCGATGACCGACCACGGCAACGTCTTCGGCGCCTACGACTTCTGGAAGAAGGGCAAGCAGTACGGCGTCAAGAGCATCATCGGCACCGAGGCCTACGTCGCCCCGGGCAGCAGGTTCGACAAGACCCGCGTCAAGTGGGGCGCCGGCGGCGAGGACGACGTCTCCGGCGGCGGCGCCTACACCCACATGACGATGCTCGCGACGAGCACCGAGGGTATGCACCGGCTGTTCAAGCTGTCCTCGCTCGCCAGCCTCGAGGGCTACTACTACAAGCCGCGCATGGACAAGGAGCTGCTCGCCGAGCACGTCCGCCCCAACCTGGACATGATCGCCACGACCGGCTGCCCGTCCGGTGAGATCCAGACCTACCTGCGCATGGGGGCCTACGACAAGGCCAAGCGAAGCGCGGGGGAGTTCCGCGACATCTTCGGCGCGGACAACTTCTACTGCGAGCTGATGGATCACGGGATCCCCATCGAGCGGCGCGCCCAGAAGGACCTGATCCGGCTGGCGAAGGAGATGGGCATCCCCTTCGTCGCCACCAACGACCTGCACTACACCGCCCCCGAGGACGCGAAGGCGCACGAGGTGCTGCTCTGCGTGCAGTCCGGCAAGACGATGGCCGACCCGCAG
Organism: Frankiales bacterium; assembly: GCA_004299215.1. GTDB lineage: Bacteria > Actinomycetota > Actinomycetes > Mycobacteriales > SCTD01 > SCTD01. The sequence goes on from SCTD01000012.1 coordinate 3,381, forward strand.
CGCTTCAAGTTCGACGCGCAGGACTTCTACCTCAAGAGCCCGCAGGAGATGCGGTCGCTGTGGAGCGAGTTCCCGGACGCCTGCGACAACACGCTGCTCATCGCCGAGCGCTGCGAGATGGAGTTCCAGGAGGGCCGCGACCTGATGCCGCGGGTCCCGGTGCCGGAGGGCTACACCGAGGACACCTGGCTGCGTGAGCAGGTCCACGCCGGGCTGCGCGAGCGCTTCCCGACCGGGGTGCCGGAGGAGCACACGCGACAGGCCGACTACGAGGTCGACGTCATCGTGAAGATGGGCTTCCCCGGCTACTTCCTGGTGACGGCCGACCTGTGCAAGTACGCCAAGAGCGCCGGCATCCGCGTCGGCCCGGGCCGCGGCTCGGCCGCTGGGTCGCTGGTGGCCTACGCGCTGCGCATCACCGACCTCGACCCGATCCAGCACAAGCTGCTCTTCGAGCGCTTCCTCAACCCCGAGCGCATCTCGATGCCCGACATCGACCTCGACTTCGACGAGCGCCGGCGCGGCGACATGATCCGCTACGCGACGGAGAAGTACGGCGAGGAGCGCGTCTCGCAGATCATCACCTACGGCACGATCAAGGCGAAGGCCGCGGTGAAGGACGCCGCCCGCGTGCTCGGCTT
>SCTD01000142.1 GCA_004299215.1 Frankiales bacterium
CCGGCGAGGCCGCCCTGGTGCTGGGCTTCGAGTCGCTGGTCGGGCCGCTCGGCGCCGAGACCGAGCTCGCCCTGCAGCTCTGCCGCGACACGGGGCTGCGGGTCGTCGAGGCGGGTGACCGCGGCGCGGCCGGCGAGGCGTGGCGGTCGACGTTCGTCCGCGCGCCCTACCTGCGCGAGTCGCTGCTGCTGCTCGGCGTGCTGGTCGAGACCTTCGAGACCGCCATCACCTGGGACCGCTTCGACTCCCTCGTCGCGGACGTGACCGCGGCGACGACGGACGCGCTGCAGCGGGTGTGCGGCGGGGGCACGGTCACCTGCCGGCTGACGCACGTCTACGCCGACGGCTGCGCGCCGTACTTCACCGTCTTCGCACCGGCCCGTCGCGGCAGCGAGGTCGCGCAGTGGGACGAGGTGAAGGCCGCGGCGAGCGACGCGCTCGCCGCGGCCGGCGGCACCATCACGCACCACCACGCCGTCGGCCGGGACCACCGTCGCTGGTACGACGGGCAGCGCCCGGACCCGTTCGCCCTCGCGCTGGCCGGCGCCAAGGCGGCCGTGGACCCCGCGGGGGTGCTGAACCCCGGGGTGCTGCTCGGCTGAGCGCCCTCGCCACTCACGCCCCGGCCAGGTGCATGATGCGTCCGGATCATCCCTTCCTGATCGGAGTGCTGCATGGACGGCTTCAAGAAGTTCCTGCTCCGCGGCAACGTCGTCGACCTCGCGGTCGCCGTCGTCATCGGCGCGGCCTTCGGCGCGCTGGTCACGCAGTTCGTGGCCGCGTTCATCACCCCGCTCGTGGGCGTCTTCACCGGCGCCGCCGGGGCCTTCAGCCAGCGCACGTTCACCGTCGCCGACGTGATCTTCCCGTACGGCCTGTTCATCCAGGCGCTGCTCACCTTCCTGGTGATCGCGGCCGTCGTCTACTTCTTCGTGGTCAAGCCGATCAACGGGCTGATGGAGAGGTTCAAGACCGAGCCCGAGGTCGAGACACCGACCAAGGAGTGCCCGGAGTGCCTGAGCAGCATCCCGCAGCCGGCCACCCGGTGCGCGTTCTGCACGGTGGAGCAGCTCGTCTGAGCTCAGCCGTGGTGCGGAGGCACCTCGCGCAGCAGCCGCTCGTCGTCGTCGACGGGCGGCTGCTCGCTGTCCGGGGAGCGCACGTCGAGGGCCGGCTCCTCCGCCGGCCGCGCGCCCGGAGGGCCGACCGCGCGCCGGCGACGGCGGGGTCGTGCGGGGTCCGGGTCGGTCACGGGACCTCCTGACGAGGGGATCCCCACGCTAGCCAGACCCGCGGCCGGCTAGCCCCTTCGGGTCATTCTCGTCCGTCATCGCCCCTGTGGGTGCCGGCGCGGTCAGACTTCACGCATGACGTCGCGGCTGCGTACGACCGGAGGGGCCCAGGGCGGTCGCCTCCTGCTCGCCGCCGGGGTGTTCACCCTCGTCAACAACTACCTGCCCGGCAGCGGCCACCTGGACCGGGCCGTCCTGAACGCCGTCGCCCTGGTCGCGATCGCGCTGGGCGTCGCCTGCCTGCGCGTGCCGTGGGAGCGGCTGCACCCCCGCGCCCCGCTGCCGCTGGCGCTGGTGGCCTTCGCGCTGCTGTCGCTGTCCAACCACTACGGCGGCGTCAGCGCCTACAGCTACGCCGTCTACTTCGTCGTCGTGTTCGTCTGGGTCGGCATCGCCCAGCCGCCGGGCACCGCCTGGTGGCTGGTGCCGCCGGCCGCAGTGACGTACGTCCTGCCGTTCCTCGTCGCCGACGACCCGCCGGCCACCGCGCTCCCCTCCGTCACCGTGGCCATCCCGGTCTGCGTGCTCGTGGCCGAGGTGCTGGCCCGCACCGTGCGGCGGCTCGAGCACAGCCAGGACGCGCTGCGGTCCCGCGTGCAGCGGGTCGAGCAGCTGGCCGCCCTGGCGACCGAGCTGGGCGCGCACCTCGACGCCGGCCTCGCGCGCTCGCGGCTCTGCAGCGGCGCGGTCGAGCTGTTCGGTGCCGAGGGAGCGCTGCTGGCGGAGACCGGCGAGGGGTCGGTCCGGGTGCTGGCGTCGTCCGGGAGCGCCCCGGCTGCCGGAGCGGTGCTGGACGCGCTGCCCGTCGAGGGTGTCGTCACGCAGCGGTGCAGCCCGACCACGACGCTGTGCCTGCTGCTCGGTGACCGCGGGCTCGGCCCGGAGGACGCGCACGTGCTCCGGCTGCTCTGCAG
>SCTD01000143.1 GCA_004299215.1 Frankiales bacterium
GGCCGGCGTAGGAGCGGTAGGCGTCGTTCACGCACAGCCGCGACCCGCGGGAGGCGAGCGCCGCCGCGGTCATCCGGTTGAAGGCAGCCGCGGCGTCGGCCCGCAGCGCGTGGCCGGGCGCGCCGTCCAGCGGGCACAGCGCCGACCGGTCGAGGAAGCCGTTGGCCGCCCCGCGGGTCACGCCGCCGTCGCAGGTCGCCAGCACGCGCGCGCGGCTGGCCCGCCGGGCCGCGGCCTGGGCGGCGTTCAGCCGGGTCGACGCCTCGCTCAGCCTCCGGGCGCTCGCGTCGGCCGCGGCCTGCAGCGACGCGACCTGGGCAGCGACCGCCCGCTCGCGCCGGGTGACCTCGACCGACAGCTGCTCGACGCTGCGCACCGCGCTCTGCGCGCGCACCCGCTCGGCGGTCGCCTCGCGCAGCGCACCGGTCGACGTCCCCTGCATCCGGGCCAGGCCGGCCTGCGCGACGACCGCGTCGACGAAGCGGTCCGGGGTCCCGGTCAGCGCCAGGGCGAGGCCGTCGGGCACCGGCGAGCGGTAGGCAGCCGCGGCGATCGTGCGGATCCGCTCCCGCGCCTCGTCGGACCGCGACTGCGCGGCACCGGCCTCGCGGCGGGCCTGCTCCAGCTCGCGCTGCACCCGTCCCAGCGAGGCCCGCTGCTGCTCCAGCCGGCGGGTGCCCTCGCTCAGCGTCCGCGCGGTCCGGTCGACCTCGGCGCGCACCGCGGCGAGCTCGCGCGACGCGGTCTTCACCGGGTCGGCGGCCTGCGCGCCGGTCGGCACCGGGACCAGCGGCAGGAGCACCGCGAGCGTCAGGACCGTCCCGGCGCGGCGCAGGGAAGGGAAGCCGCGGAACACCCTTCGGAACCTAGGCGAGCACGCCCTCAGATCCCCGCAACCTGGCCGGTGCCCGGCTCCCTCATCCGCACCAGCCCCGCGATCGCGGCCACCAGCGAGAGCCCTCCTGCGACGGCCGTCACCGCGAGCCCGGCGGTCGGTCCGGACCGCTCCACGAGCACCCCCGCGAGGCCGCTGCCGAGCGCCGCCCCGCCGAAGATCATGCTGCTGCTCCAGGCGAACGCCTCGGTCACCGTCCCGGGCGGTGCAGCCTCACCCAGCAGCACCGCGTTGCAGGCGGTGAACGGCGCGATCGCCAGGCCGTAGGCGAACAGCGCGAGCCCCATCAGCACCGGACCGCCGGCCAGCAGCGGCAGCAGGGCGCCCACGGCGAGCGCGCCGACGAGGACCGGCAGCTGCCGCCGGTGCGGCGTCACCAGGTGCAGCCCGCCGTAGACCAGCCCGCCGACGATCGAGCCCAGCGACCAGACCGCGAGCAGGATCCCGGCGGAGGCCGGCCGCGCCCCCTCGGCCTCGACGTACGCCGGGAGCGCGACCTCGATCGCGCCGAAGCCGACGCCGATGCCGACCACGGTGAGGAGCAGGGCGCGGACGGCCGGGGACGCCAGCGGGCCGGTCCGCCCCCGGGTGACGGCCTCGACGGGGACGACGGCGCGCACGACCGGCGTGGCCGCCATCCAGAGCGCGCCGGCCACCGCCAGCCCGGCGGCGGCCAGCACCGCGGCCGCGGGGTCGATCGTCGCGGCGAGCAGGGCGGTCAGCAGTGGGCCGAGCACGAAGCACAGCTCGATCACCACGGACTCGAGGGAGTAGGCGGTCGCGCGCTGCGGCCCCACGAGCAGCGTGCCCCAGATGGCGCGCATGACCGGCCCGAGCGGCGGCACCGTCGCGCCGCCCAGGACAGCCGGCAGCACGAGCACCCACGTGGGCAGGTCGGAGACGGCCAGCAGCACCAGCGCGACGAGCGCGAGCGGGTGCAGGGCCGCGGTCAGCAGCAGCACCCGGACCGGGCCGCGCCGGTCCGCCGACCGAGCCCGGGACGGCCCGAAGACGCCGAAAGCCAGTGCGTAGCAGGCGGAGACCAGGCCGGCCGCGGCGTACGAGCCGGTCGTGTCCTTGACGAGCAGCAGCAGGGCGAACCCGGACATGCCGAGCGACAGGCGGCCGACGACGCTGGCGATCAGCGGGATCGCCGTGCCGTGCCCGCGGAGCACCGCGGAGTACCTCGCCAGCACGCTCACGGGGTGACGCTAGCGAGCGCCGACGAACTCCCAGTGCCAGGCCTCGGGACGGCTGCCGCCGCGCTGCGCCCAGGGCGGGTGGATCCAGCCGAAGAGCGGGGCGTTCTGCTGCATCCACCGGTGCGCCTCGCTGCCGAAGCCCTGGACACCGCAGCCGAGGTCGACGGCCAGCCCCCAGCCGTGCTGGCTGCGGCCAGGGGTCGCGGCCAGCTGGGGCTTGCGGGCGAAGACGTCGACCTGCTCGGGGTAGCTGCGGTAGGAGTCGGTGACGCAGAGCGGGGTGCCGACGGCAGCCTGCCGCGCGCGGCTCATCAGGTCGAAGGCGCGCGCCGCGTCCGTGCGCAGCCGGTGCCCGGGAGCCGTCTCCAGCGGGCACAGGCTCGCCGGGGACAGCCAGCCGTTGACCTCGCCGGCGCTGGACGGCGGGCCGCACAGGCCTCCGCCGGTGACGGTGAAGGGACGCCCCGCGGCGATCGCCGCAGCGGCCGCGCGGGCGGCGCGCTCGGCGGCGGCCTGCGAGCGGGCCATGGCGAGCGCCCGCTGGCGGGCTGCCTCGGCGGCCTCCTCGGCGGCGCGGACGCGGATGAGCTCCGCGCCGGCCTTCTGCAGGGACGCGGTGAGGCGGGCGGTCTCGGCGGCGAGCTCGCGGCGCTGCTTCTCGACCGCCTGCCGCTTGGCGAGGGCCTCGCGACGGAGCCGGTCGGAGCGGACCAGCGCCTGGCCGGCACCGGCCTGCTGCTCGGCGAGCTCACGGGTGACGTCGGTGCGGGTGGCGCCGAGCCGGTTCACCGACCGCTGGACGTAGGCCAGGCTGCCGAGCGCGCCCGGGTCGCCGGAGAGCAGCGCCGAGACCATAGGCGGGACGCCGCCCTTGTACGCCGCGCGGGCCAGCCCCTGGAGCGCGGTCCGCGAGTCTGCCTCGGCGGCGAGCAGCTCCTCCCGGTCGGCGCGCGCCGCGAACTGCTTCTGGGTGAGGACGGCGAGCTCGTCCTCCGCTGCTTCGTACGCCGTGGCCCCGGCGGCCAGCTGAGCCCCGACGCGGTCGATCTCGGCGCTGAGCTGCGCCACGCGCTCCCGCAGGGTCTGCGAGGAGGCGGCCTTCGGCGCCGCCGCCGCGGTGGGGACGACGAGGGCGCTCGCGACGACCGATCCGGCTGCGAGGACGGCGCAGCCGAGCAGGCGCAGGCGCGCGGCACGCACGGTCGTACTCCCGGGGTCGGACGGACAGGGCTCGGATGGTGCTTCGACCCGAAGCCGACCCGGCTGAAGCCCGCGCTGATGGGAAGGTCGTAGGCGTGTCCCACCACGACGTCGCCTTCGTCCTCGGTGGCGGCGGGGTGCTCGGGTCGACCGAGGTCGGGATGCTCCGGGCGCTGCTCGAGGCCGGCATCAGGCCCGACCTGGTGCTCGGCACGTCCGTCGGCGCGCTCAACGGCGCCTTCCTCGCCGCCGACCCGACCGTCGAGGCGACGATCCGGCTGGCCGAGCTGTGGCGGCAGCTGTCCGCGGAGGGGGGTGTCTTCAGCGGGTCGATCGCCCAGCGCGTACGGACGGCGGTCGGCAGCCGCACCCACGTCCACCGCCGCGGCCCGCTCCGGGAGCTGCTCGCGACCCACCTCCCGGTCCAGCGCATCGAGGACCTCCAGGTCGACTTCCAGTGCGTTGCCGCGTCGATCGAGCGGGCGGCCGAGCACTGGTTCACCGAGGGGTCGCTGTCAGACGCGGTGATGGCGTCCGCGGCCGTGCCGGGGCTGCTCGCACCCGTGCAGATCGGCGACGAGCACTTCCTCGACGGCGGGCTGGTCAACTCCATCCCGGTGAGCCGCGCGGTCGAGCTCGGGGCGCGCACCATCTACGTGCTGCAGGTCGGCCGGATCGAGCAGCCGCTGACCGCGCCGGCCCGGCCGTGGGAGGTCGCCCTGGTGGCCTTCGAGATCGCCCGGCGGCACCGCTTCGCCGCCGACATGGCGCGGCTGCCGCGGGACGTCGTCGTCCACGTGCTGCCGACCGGTGACGAGGTGCCGGAGGGGCTCAAGGCGCTGCGCTACCGGGATGCCCGCCGGGTCGGCCAGCGGGTGGAGCGCGCGCACGCGGCGACGGCGGCGTACCTGGACGGGCTGTGAACCCGCCGCTGCCGCCCCGCTGGGTGCGGCGTCCGCTGGCGCTGGTCGTGGTGCTGGGACTGGCCTTCGCGGCGACGCTGCTGCCGCTCCTCGTGCTCGCCGCCGCCGTGCTGTCCCTCGTGGTGCCCGGTCGCTGGCGCCCGCTGCGGAT
>SCTD01000144.1 GCA_004299215.1 Frankiales bacterium
CCCCGACCGGCGACGAGGTCGCGCGGGTGCGCGCGCAGAGCGCCTTCGAGCAGCTCCTCGACGCGGCGATCACGCTCGGGGGGACCGTCACGGGGGAGCACGGCGTCGGCCTGCTGAAGCGCGCGGGGATGGTCCGCGAGCTCGACCCGGGCTCGCTCGTCCTGCAGCGGTCGATCAAGGCCGCTCTCGACCCGCTCGGTGTCTTCAACCCGGGCAAGGTCCTGTGACGTCGCTCGCGCCGATCACGCACGCGCAGGCGGTCCCGCTCCCGGAGCTCGTCGACGGGATCGCCCTGCGCACCGGGGCGTGGGTCGTGGTGGAGCGGTTCGGGACGGTGCTGACGCACGGCGCGGGCCGGTCGTCCTGCCCGCCCGCCGTGACCGCCGCGCTGCTCGGCAAGCGGGGGGCGCCGCTGCGCGAGGCGGTCCGCTGGTCGCGCGGCTCGGCATCGGCCTCCGGCACCTTGCGCGGCGTGCTCGACGACGCGCCGGTGGTGGCCGTCGAGCTCGGCGGCGGCGCCACCGCGTGGTTCGTCGGCGCGGCTCCCGAGGACGGCGCGGCGGCTCTGCTGCGGGCTGCCATCGGCGACGAGGGACCGGTGACCGACGCGTTCGTCGAGGACCTGCTGCACCCGCGCGGCCCGTCGCGCACCGGACGCGCGCCGGCCGCGACGCTGGCCGTCCTGCTGTCGTCCGAGCCGCTGCAGCTGCTGGCCCGGAGCGCGCTCGCCGCCGTCGGCGGCAGCCACGCCCGGGTGCACACCGAGACCGACGTCGTCGTCGTGGCGCTGGCCGTCGACGGCGACGTCGCCGACCTGGTCGGTGCCGTCCGGGACCGCTGCCCGGACGCTGTGGCCGGAGCCGCCCGCGTCGCTCCGGGTGCGACCGACTGGGCTGCCGCTGCGCGTGCCGGCGCGGCAGCGGCGCGCGCGGCCCGCCGGCTCGGCCTCGTCGTCGGGGACTGCGACGAGCCGGGCGTCTCCGCCGAGCTGGTCGTCGACGAGGCGCAGGAGGCCGCCGCTGCCCTGCTGCAGTCCCTGGTGGCCGGTCCGCTCGACCGGCTGCGGGAGCACGACGCGCGCTCCGGCGGCAGCCTGGTCGAGACGCTCACCGCGTGGTGTGCCGTCGGGTGCGACGTCAACGCGGCGGCGCGGCGGCTGCACGTCCACGCCAACACCCTGCGCTACCGGTTGCGCCGGGCCGCCGAGGTCAGCGGGCTCGACCTCGAGCGCCCACGGCACGTCCTGGCGCTGCAGCTGCTGCTGGCGGTGTGAGACTGGCCGCGTGAGCACGTGGCTGGAGCTGCTGCTGCGCGACGCCTCCGCGGACGAGGTCGAGGCGCACCGCACCGCCCTGCTCGCGGACGGGTCGTCCACCGACGTCGAGGCCGAGGCGCGACGCGCGCTCCAGCTCTCGGCGCTGCTGCGCGAGCGGGCGCACCGGGCCGCCGAGCTCGCCGCGCTGTCGGAGATGGCCGGCCGGCTGACGTCGGTCCGCAACCTCCCCGAGCTGCTCACCGACGTCGCGCGGCTGGCCCGGCAGCTGCTCCGCACCGACGTGGCCTACCTCGCGCTGCTGGACGGAGACGTCCTGCGCATCAAGTACTTCGACGGTCGGCTCGGGCCGGCCTTCCGCGAGATCGAGCTGTCGATCACGGCGGGGCTCGCCGGCCGCATCGTCTCGACCGGCCTGCCGTCCTGGACGGCCGACTACCTCGCCGACCCGTCCTTCGAGCACGCCCCGGTCGCCGACGAGCTGGCCGGCAACGAGCAGCTCCGCGGCATCCTCGGTGTCCCGCTGCACGCGCAGGGCTCGACCTTCGGGGTGCTCTTCGTCAGCGACCGCGCGGCGCGGCCGTTCGCCGATCACGAGGTCAGCCTGCTCGCGGGACTGGCCGGGCACGCCGCCGTCGCGGTCGAGAACGCGCGCCTGTTCGACGCCGAGCGCCGAGCCGCCGAGGAGCTGCGCGCCAGCGCGTCCGGCGTCGCGCGCGCCATCGTCCTGCACGAGCGGCTGACCGAGGCGGCGGTGCGTGGTGGCGGTCCTGCTGCGGTGGTCCAGGCGCTGTCCGAGGTGCTCGACGTCGCGGTGCAGCTGGTCGACGCCGATGACAGACCGCTGGTCGGCACCGACGACGTCTCGGAACGACCGTCGCAGCACTTCGCCGGCGGGCAGCGCCGAGCCGTCGTGCTGCCCGGCGCACCACCGGTGGTGCTCTGCCCGGTCGTCGCCGCCGAGGACTACCTGGGCTGCCTGATCGTCCGCGGCGGGGGCGTCGCCGACGAGGCGGAGGTGCGGCTGCTCGAGCGCGGAGCGCTCGGCATCGCGCTGTCGCTGGTGCAGGAGCGCGCGCTCGACGACGCCGCGGCGCGCAGCCAGGGCGAGCTGCTGGCGGCGCTCGTCGAAGGCGGGGAGCCGGGGGTGCTCGACAAGCGCGCTGCCGCGATGCGGGTCGACCTGCGCCGCCCGCACGTCGTCGTGGTCGTCGAGCCGCACGACCCGACCTGCCGCGCAGCCTGCGCCGAGATCGCCCGGCGTGCAGGAGGTCTCGCCGTCGACCGCGGCAGCCGTACCGTCGTGCTGGTCCCGGCGCCGACGTCGCTCACGCCGCTCGCGGACCTCGGCACCGCGGGGGTCAGCGCGGCGGTGACCGGTGCCGCTGCCTTGCCTGCGGCGTACGACGAGGCGTCCCGCTGCCTGCGCGCCCTGCTGGCGCTCGGCCGCCGCGGGACCGTGGGCGGCGCCGCGGCTCTCGGCCTCTACCGCTTCCTGCTCGCGCCGGGTGGGGTCGACGAGGGCGCGGAGTTCGTACGCCGCACGGTCGGTCCGCTGCTCGACCACGACGCGGCCAAGGGCACCGATCTCGCGCCGACACTCGAGGAGTACCTCGCCGGCGGTCGCCAGCACAGCGCGACGGCGGAGCGGCTGCACATCCATCCGAACACGCTCTACCAGCGGCTGAACCGGATCACCGCAGTGCTCGGCGACGCCTGGCGCGAGCCGGACCCGGCGCTCGACCTGCTGCTGGCGCTGCGGCTGCACCGGCTGTCGGCCGCGCTGTAGTCAGCGCCGACCGGTAGTGAACCGCAGCTGGTCGCGCCCGACACGAGCGGTCGGCCTGGCCCGCTCCCCGGTCTGCGCCGGGAGGTCGACGCAGGCGATCTCGCGCTGTCGCGTCAGGTGGCGGATGTGGGAGACCCGGATGCCGGGCCAGTGCCGGCGACGTCCTCCGCGCGGGTGCGCGGGGAGTGACGAGGGCGCCCAGCGTGCGGCGCCGGCGGCGCGTGCTGCGGCTAGCTGTCCAC
>SCTD01000145.1 GCA_004299215.1 Frankiales bacterium
CCGATCTGGGAGGCGGCGGCCGTCGCCTCCCCCTCCGGGACGCCCGGGAGCGCGTCGTGCACGAAGAGCACGTCGGCGTCGCTGCCGTAGCCCTGCTCGCCCCCGCCGAGCCGCCCCATCGCGATGACCGCCAGCCGCACGGGCAGCTCGCCGCGCCGCTCCGACTCGACCTTGCGGACCGCGGTGACCAGGGCCGCGGCCAGCACGGCGCCGGCCACGTCCGACAGCGCCGTCCCGACCTGCTCCTGGTCGACGAGCCCGAGCAGGTCGGCGCAGGCCACCCGCAGCAACTCCTCGCGGCGCAGGCCGCGGGCGGCGACGACCGCGCCCTCCCAGTCGTCGCGCCGGCGCACGGTGGCGACGAACGCGCTCTCCAGGGCGGCACGGTCACGGGGCTGCAGCGCGGCGTCATCGGCGAGCAGCCGCACCGCGTCGGGTGCCCGGACGAGCAGGTCGCTGATCAGCCGGCTGGAGGCGAGCAGCTGCGCGAGGCGCTGCGCGGCGCTGCCCTCGTCGCGCAGCAGCCGGAGGTACCAGGGCGTCGAGCCGAGCGCGTCGGACACCTGGCGGAAGGCGAGCAGCCCGGCATCGGGGTCGGCGGCGTCGGCGAACCACCCGAGCATCGCGGGCAGCAGCGTCTGCTGGATCGCTGCGCGGCGGGAGACGCCCTCGGTCAGGGCCGACAGGTGCTGCAGGGCGATGGCCGGCGAGGCGAAGCCGAGCGCCTCCAGCCGCTCCTTGGCGGCCGCCGGCGTGAGCGACGCCTGATCGGCGGGGAGCCGGGCCACAGCGCTGAGGAGCGGTCGGTAGAAGAGCTTCTCGTGCAGGCGGCGGACCTCGCGGCCGTAGCCGGCACGCTCGCGGGTGAAGGTCGCGACCGCGTCCTTGCGGTAGCCCGCGGCGCGCGCCACCCGTCGGATCCCCTGCTCGTCGTCCGCGGCGGGGAGCAGGTGCGTGCGGCGCAGCCGGTGCAGCTGCAGCCGGTGCTCGACGGTGCGCAGCCACCGGTAGGCCTCGGCGAGATGGCGCGCGTCCTCCCTGCCGACGTAGCCGCCGTCGGCCAGCTGCTGGAGCGCTTCCAGCGTCGTCGGGCTCCGTACGGTCTCGTCGGTGCGCCCGTGCACCAGTTGCAGCAGCTGCACGGCGAACTCCACGTCACGCAGCCCGCCCTTGCCGAGCTTCACCTCGCGGTCCGCGCGATCGGCCGGCAGCGTCGACTCGACGCGCCGCCGCATCGCCTGCACGTCCTCGACGAAGCCCTTGCGCGTGCCGACGCTCCAGACCATCGGCGCGGTCATGCTCGTGAAGTCCTCGCCGAGCGCGATGTCACCGGCCATCGGCCGCGCCTTCAGCAGCGCCTGGAACTCCCAGGTCTGCGCCCAGCGCCGGTAGTAGGCCGTGTGACTGGCGAGGGTGCGCACGAGCGGCCCGGCTCCGCCCTCGGGACGCAGCCCGGCGTCGACCGGCCAGGCGACCAGGCCGCAGACGCGCATCATCTCGGCGGCCAGCCGGGTCGCCGTCCTGAGCGCGGCGTCGTCGTCGCTCTCGTCGAGAGGCTCGGCGACGAAGACGACGTCGACGTCGCTGACGTAGTTGAGCTCCCGCCCGCCGGCCTTGCCCATCCCGATGACCGCGAGCCGGCAGGGGGCGGCGTCCTCGGCGAGCGAGGTGAGGGCGACCGCCAGCCCGGCGGTCAGGGTGGCGGAGGCGAGGTCGGCCAGCTCGCCCCCTACTTCCTCCACCGACACCGCGCCGACGACGTCCCGCGCCGCCAGGGACAGCAGGCAGCGGCGGTAGGCCGCCCTGAGCCGCTCGACGGCCTGCCCGGTCGGCAGCGTCGCCCGGGCGCCGCCGGTGCCCCACGGCAGCGGCTCGTCGGCCGGTGCGCCGACGGCGGCGAGGAGCTGGGACGTGAGCCCGAAGCGGCTGGGGCGGACCTGCAGCTGGTCGTCGTCGACGAGGGTGTGCCAGTCGGCCGGGTGCGCGACCAGGTGCTCGCCGAGCGCCACGCTCGTCCCGAGCACGCCGAGCAGCCGGGCGCGGAACCCCGCTCGGCCGCACACCGCGGCGCGCAGCTCGTCGGGGTCGTCGACGGCCTCCAGCAGCCGGCTGAGCGCCGTGACCGCGAGATCCGGGTCGGCCGCGTCGGCCGCGGCCGTGACGAGCTCGGCCGCGGGCTCGTCCGCCGGTCGGCCGTCCTGCCAGACCCCGAGCGCGACGAGGGCCGCCTCGGTCTCGGCGATGTCGGCGAAGCCGAGGCGCACCAGCAGGCTGGCCCCGGTCCCCCGCTCCCCGAGCACGCTCACCGGCCCGGCCGCCCAGCCCTGCTGATCATCCGCAGGATCCCCGTCCTAGCAGCGTCGCCGAGCTGCCTAGGACGGCGATGCTGCGGATGATCAACGGGAGGTGCACGGGGCTAGTCCTCGAGCAGGAGCAGGGTCACCCGGCCGCGACCGGCGGCGACGGCGGCGAAGCGCTCGACCACCGGACGCCAGCACGCCTCGACCTCCGGCAGCTCCCCGACAACCTTCTCGGCGAGCGCGACCGGGTCGAGCCCCGCCTCCTCGACCGCCCGGCCGTAGTGCGCCCCCCAGTGGCGCACCATCTCCGGCGGGGTCTCGATGTGGAACTGCAGACCCCAGGCGCACGAGCCCAGCCGGAAGGCCTGGTTCTCGTAGCGCGAGCTCGCCGCCAGGTGCACCGCCCCCGGCGGCAGGTCGACGATGGCGTCCTCGTGCCACTGCACGACCGTCGGCGTGAACGGCACGTCGGCGAACAGCTCGTCGTCCCAAGCCGCGTCGCGCTTGGCGACCAGCCGCGCACCCGCCTCGATCCCGTCGGCGCCCTTCTCGACCCGGCCGCCCGTCGCCTCCGCGAGCAGCTGCGCGCCGAGGCAGATGCCCAGAGTCGGTACCGACGCCGAGACCGCCTGCCGCAGCAGCTCTTTCGTCGCGGGAAGCCACGCCGCGGACGCGTCGTCGTACGCCTGCTGCGGTCCACCCATGACGACGAGGGCGTCGTACGCCGTCACGTCCGCGGGGAGCTCGTCGCCGTTCCAGGGCTCGACCACGACCAGCTCCACACCCGCCCCCGACAGCCAGTCGCCGACGTTGCCGACGCCTTCCGTCGGCGAGTGCGTGATGACGAGCGCGCTGACCACTAGAGCACCGGCAGGTAGCGGCCGAGCTCGAACGGCGTGACCTCGGCGCGGTAGGCGTCCCACTCGGCCCGCTTGTTGCGCAGGAAGAAGTCGAAGACGTGCTCCCCGAGCGTCTCGGCCACGAGCTCGCTGCTCTCCATCACCGAGATCGCCTCCGCGAGACTGCCTGGCAGCGGGGCGATCCCGAGGGCGCGGCGCTCGCCGTCGGTGAGCGCCCAGACGTCGTCCTCGGCGCCCGGCGGCAGCTCGTAGCCCTCCTCGACGCCCTTCAGCCCCGCGGCCAGCAGGACCGCGAAGCAGAGGTAGGGGTTGGTCGCGCTGTCCGGGCTGCGCACCTCGATGCGGGTGGAGCCGCTCTTGCGTGGCTTGTACATCGGCACGCGGACCATCGCGCTGCGGTTGTTGCTGCCCCAGCAGACGTACGGCGGGGCCTCGCCGCCGAAGACCAGCCGCTTG
>SCTD01000146.1 GCA_004299215.1 Frankiales bacterium
GACGGGACGGTCGGCCGCGCCGGTCCGTGGACCGTCGCCAACCGGAGCGGCGAGGTGAAGGCGGTGTCCTCGCGGTGCCGGCACCAGCTGGCGGACCTGTCGAGGGGGTCGCTGGACAGGAACGGCTGCCTGGTCTGCCCCTGGCACGGGTCGCGCTACGACCTGGACACCGGCGAGATGGTCCAGGGCCCGAAGGGGTTCCTGTTCTACGTCGGGAGGACGCCGGGCTACACCCGGCTCGTCGAGGTCATCGGCCGCGTCGCGCGGCTGCGGCGCGGGTCGGTCCGTCGGGACGGCGACGACCTGGTCGTCAGCTGACGGGCTGTCATCCACCACAACCGATCTTGTCGGCACCCGGATCTTGATCGGCTGTGTCGATGGCCCGCGGGCCAGGTGGCCCCAGGACCCCACAGCCGATCACCACCAAGGCCCCCCATGATCGGTTGTGGAGAGCAACGGGTGGGCAACAGGGGCGCGTCCGGGAGGCAAGAAGCGTCGCAGGCCGCCGATACTGTCGGCAGGACGTTCGAGCGGACACGCGAGGAGCACCCCCATGGCGACGAAGGACAGCGGCGGCCAGGACAGGCAGACCCGGAAGGCCGAGGACGTCGAGGAGACCGAGGCCGAGGCGACCAGCGACGTCCAGGAGCGGGTCGGGAAGCTGACCGACGACGTGGACGCGCTCTTGGACGAGATCGACGACGTGCTCGAGGAGGATGCAGAGGCGTTCGTACGTAGTTATGTACAAAAAGGCGGGGAATGATCTTGGACTTCGACCCCGACAGCAGCGCCCGTTGTCCCGATTGCGGTGAGGTCAAGCCTCTAGCCGCCTTCCCGCGAGCGGCGGCTCGCAAGAACGGCAGAGGCCTGTACTGCTCGCCCTGCTTCGCGCTTCGCTACAGACAGCACCGGGAGCGCAAGGCCGCGAAGGAGGGGCGCACGATCCGGCCGCAGCGGACCGCTCCTGACGGCTTCGCCTACTGCCCTGACTGCCAGGAGCTCAAGCCGCTGGAGGACTTCCCGCGGAACCGGTCGACCAGCACCGGGCGGGGCAACTACTGCAAGCCGTGCCACAACGTCCGTGGACGCGAGAACCGGATCCTTCGGCACGGCAGCACTCGCGACTACCACCTCAGGCGGCGCTACGGGCTGACCTCGGAGGATGTCGACCGGATGGTGGAGGAGCAGGGCGGGCTCTGCGCGATCTGCCAGGAGCGCGAGCCGAAGCACGTCGACCACGATCACGTCACGGGGAGCGTCCGTGGTGTGCTGTGCTCCTGCTGCAACCAGGCGCTGGGCAATGCCCGCGACCGACCGGACATCCTGCGCGCAGCGATCGACTACCTCGAGAGGACCACGTGGACCAGGGAACGGGTGTGCATGGGCGTCTACCGGCTCACTTCACCGCACCGAGCGGCTCCTTCACGGAGTTCCTCGGAGCTGCAGCACCTGATCTCCTCCCGTCGCGGCTGACGCTGCCGCCCGGGACGGTGGAGGCGCCGCACGGCACGACGATCGTCGCCGTCACGCACGCCGGCGGCGTGGTGATGGCCGGCGACCGGCGCGCGACGATGGGCAACATCATCGCCCAGCGCGACATCGAGAAGGTCTTCCAGGCCGACGACTTCAGCGTCGTCGGCATCGCCGGCACCGCCGGCCTCGCCGTCGAGATGGTCCGGCTCTTCCAGGTCGAGCTCGAGCACTACGAGAAGATGGAGGGCCACGTGCTCTCCCTCGACGGCAAGGCCAACCGGCTGTCGGCGATGATCCGCGGCAACCTCGGGATGGCCATGCAGGGGCTCGCCGTCGTGCCGCTGTTCGCCGGCTACGACCTCGAGGGGGCCGTCGGCCGCATCTTCAGCTACGACGTCACCGGCGGCCGCTACGAGGAGCACAGCTTCCACAGCGTCGGCAGCGGCAGCCTGTTCGCCCGCGGGGCGCTGAAGAAGCGCTACCGCGACGGGGTGGACGAGGCCGCCGCGGTGCGGCTCTGCGTCGACGCGCTCTACGACGCCGCCGACGACGACTCCGCCACCGGCGGCCCCGACGTGGCGCGCCGGATCTGGCCGGTCGTCATGAGCGTCACCGACGAGGGCGTGCGCCGCCTGCCCGACGACGAGGTCGGCGCGGTCGTGGAGGCCGTCGTCGCCGAGCGCCTGATCACCCCGAACGGCTGAGCCGGCCGATGAGCAACCGACGCCGAGGAGAGCAGTGAGCACCCCGTTCTACGTGTCACCTGAGCAGGTGATGAAGGACAAGAGCGACTACGCCCGCAAGGGCATCGCCCGCGGCCGCTCGGTCCTCACGCTGGCCTACGCCGACGGGATCCTGTTCGTCGGGGAGAACCCGAGCAACGCGCTGCACAAGATCAGCGAGATCTACGACCGGATCGCGTTCG
Organism: Frankiales bacterium; assembly: GCA_004299215.1. Lineage (GTDB taxonomy): Bacteria > Actinomycetota > Actinomycetes > Mycobacteriales > SCTD01 > SCTD01. The sequence continues at coordinate 2,399 of SCTD01000146.1, forward strand.
CCGCCGTGGGCAAGTACAACGAGTTCGAGAACCTCCGCCTGGCCGGCGTCCGCTACGCCGACCTGCGCGGCTACCAGTACGACCGGCGGGACGTGACCAGCCGCGGCCTCGCCAACGCCTACGCCCAGACCCTGGGCACCATCTTCACCGAGGCGGGGAAGCCCTACGAGGTCGAGATCGTGGTCGCCGAGGTCGGCGACACCCCCGCCGACGACCAGCTCTACCGGCTCACCTACGACGGGTCGGTCGCCGAGGAGCACGGCTTCGTGGCGATGGGCGGCAACAGCGAGCCGCTCGCGGCCTACGTCAAGGAACGGCACGACCCGACGGCCCCGCTCGAGGCCGTGCTCAAGCTCGGCGTCGAGGCACTGGCGCAGGCCGGCGCGGACGCCGAGCCACGCACCATCGCCGCCGGCGACCTCGAGGCCGCCGTCCTCGACCGCACCCGACCGCGACGGGCGTTCTCGCGCCTCGTCGGACCCCGACTCGAGCGACTGCTCGGCGAGGAGAAGAGCAAGAAGTGAACCGCCGCCTGCCGGCTGCCCTCGCGGCGGCCGTCCTCGTCCTGTCCGCCTGCGGCTCGAGCGACGGTGACGGCGACGACGTCGCCAGCGCCCCGAGCCCCGAGGTCACCAGCTGCCCGGGTGCGCCGACCCCGGTGGACGCGCCCGCGGGCGCCACGACGGACCTGGCGACCAAGCCCGTGATCACGGTGCCGACGACGCCCGCGCCCACGACGCTCGAGGTCTCCGACGTCGTCGTCGGCGACGGCGAGCTGGCCTGCTCGGGCATGGTCGTCGACATGCAGTACGTCGGCGTCACCTACGCCGACGGCAAGCAGTTCGACGCCTCCTGGGACCGGGGCGCGGAGCCGTTCACCTTCCAGCTCGGCGGCGGCCAGGTCATCGGCGGCTGGGACCAGGGCATCGTCGGCATGAAGGTCGGCGGCCGTCGCCAGCTGGTCATCCCGCCCGACCTCGGCTACGGCGACCAGGGCGCCGGGGCCGACATCCCGCCCGGCGCCACGCTGGTCTTCGTGGTCGACCTGGTGAAGGTCGCCGACTAGCGGGAACACCCTCGCCATGCCCAAGACGACGAGGGCCGGCGGTGCCCGGCAGAGCGAGCTCCCCTCGACGCTCCGCCGGTCGCCGGCGAAGGCCCAGCGCACGTTCGCGAAGACCTACGACGCGGCAGCCGAGCAGTACGGCGACTCCGAGCGCGCAGCGCGTACCGCGTTCGCTGCCGTGAAGCGCGCGTACGAGAAGGTCGGCGACCACTGGGAGCCCAAGCCCGACACGGGCCCCAGCGACGGCGGTCGGGGGGACAGCGCCGGCGGCGTCGACCGCAACGCCAGCAAGAAGCACCTCTACGAGATCGCCCAGCGCCTCGACGTGCCCGGCCGCTCCACCATGGACAAGGACGCGCTGGTCGAGGCGATCGACCGGGCCAACCGCCGGGAGACCGCGCACGCCCGCGGCGACTGAGCCGACCCGTAGGGTGCCGGGCATGGCTGACCGGCACTTCGGCGAGGAGGGAGCGCGGCTGTCCTACGGGTCGTACCTCAAGATCCCGGAGCTGCTGGACCTGCAGGTGCTGCTGTCCGACCCGCCCGCACACGACGAGCTGCTCTTCATCACCGTCCACCAGGTGTGCGAGCTGTGGTTCAAGCAGTGCCTGCACGAGCTCGGTGCAGCCCGCGACGGGATGCTGGCCGGCAGCACCTACGCGCCGCGCAAGGCGCTGCAGCGGGTGCACGCCATCGAGCAGATCCTCATCGAGCAGGTCGTCGTGCTCGAGACCATGACCCCCCAGGACTTCCTGGCCTTCCGCTCGCTCCTCGCTCCCGCCAGCGGCTTCCAGTCGGTGCAGTTCCGCGAGCTCGAGTTCCTCTCCGGTGCCCGGGACCCGGCGTACGTCGACCGGCTCCGGCAGGCGTCCGACGACGAGCGCGTGCGGATGGAGGCCAGGCTCGCCGAGCCGAGCCTGTGGGACGCCTTCCTCGCCCTGCTGGCGGGCAACGGGCTCGCCGTCGGCTCACCGCTGGAGCGCCGCGCGTCCCTGCTCACGATCGCCCGGGACCGCTCCTATGCCGAGCTCTGGGAGCTGTCGGAGGCCCTGATCACCCACGACGCGCTCGCGTCGCAGTGGCGCTCCCGGCACGTCGACATGGTGGAGCGGCAGATCGGGACGAAACCCGGCACCGGTGGGTCCAGCGGCGGGGAGTACCTCCGGTCCCGGCTGGCGCTGCGCTACTTCCCGGAGCTGTGGGAGCTGCGCTCCTACCTCTGAGGGCTACCGGCGGGCGAGCACCGCCTGCAGCACCTCGGGCGAGTCGCTGATGACGCCGTTGACGCCCAGGTCGACGACCCGGCGCAGCAGCCCGAGGTCGTTCACCCCCCAGGTCATCACCAGCTCGACCGCGTCCCGCAGCTCGGCGACGACCTGCGGGGTGAGCAGGGACGGGTGCAGGCTGACGCCGTACGGCTGGTGCGTCCCGCGCACCCGCCGACGCAGCAGGGCGAGCTCGGCGCGGTTGCGGGCGGTCAGCAGCGGCCGGGCCCACGGCCGGTCCGCGAAGGCGTCCAGGCCGGGCCACCAGCGGGAGCAGACCAGGAACGGCACCTGCGGCTCCCGGGCGTGGATCACGTCCGCGACCTTGGCGCCCACCCTGCCCGGCCCCTTCAGGTCCAGCATCAGCGTCGGGTGCCCCACCTCCAGCGCCTCCAGCAACGCATCGAGCTGGAGCTGGGGCACGCGGGTGTGGGTCCACTCCAGCCCGTCCGGTCCGCTGTCCCACATCCACGGCAGCGGCCGCAGGTGCTTGCTGTGCCGGACCTCCAGGTACGGCCCGCGCACCTTGACGTCCGCCTCGAGCACGTCGACGCCGAGCTCGACGGCGGTGCGCAGGGCGGCCAGGTCGTTGCCGGCCCGGTGCGCGACGGCCAGCAGCGTCACGAGGCGGGCGCGCGGGTGCTGCGGGGGGCGTCCGGCAGCCGGCCCTCCCCGGCCCCGCGCGGCCGCGGGAGCGCCGGTGGGCTCAGGTCGACGGCCGCGGCGGGAGCCTGGTGGCGCTCCCGGCGCTTCTCCAGGTCCAGCGCGACCGCGTAGCCGACCAGCGCGAACGCCGCGCCGACGAGCGCGTCCAGCACGTAGTGGTTGGCGGTGATGACGGTGGCCGCCGCCATGAGCGCGGGCATCAGCCGCCCCAGCGTCCTCATGATCAGCGTGCCGGCGGCCGCGGCGATGGCCAGGCCCACCAGCAGGTCCCAGCCGACGTGCAGGCTCGGCATGGCTGCGTACTGGTTGGTGAAGGCCGGCGGCTGCAGGACCCGGTAGGCGTTGGACTGCTCGGTGATGGTGTCCACGTAGCCGTCGTGCAGCAGCCGCGGCGGAGCGACCGGGTAGGTCGTGTAGACGCACAGCCCGAGCGCACCGGACGCGATCATCGCGTTGCGGAGGCGTCGGAACACGACCCGGTTGCGCAGCGCCAGCCAGACGAACGTGACCGCGATGACCGGCCAGTGCCCCCAGATGTAGACCCAGTTGGCCAGCGTGGTGACCCAGTGCAGGTCCAGCAGCACCGCCTGCACCCCGGCCTCGACGTCGAGGCCCAGGGTCTTCTCGAGCGCGAGGATGTCCAGGGCGTGCTCCCGCGCCCGCTCGGGGTTCTCCGCCGTCAGGCCGCGGACGCCGAAGTAGACGACGACCCCGCTGACGATGACGAGCGCGTCCAGGCTCAGCAGGCGCACGAGACCCCGGATGCGCGTCCGCACGTCGTCCCGCGTCATCGTCACCCCCGAGGTGCCGTCAGTGTGACGCACATCGGCGGCTCTCGACAGGTGCTTTCGTCAGACGGCGTGCGGCAGGTCGTGCCGGTGCGCCGCCCAGCGGCGCGCCGCCAGCAGGCTGACGCCGCCGAGCGCGAGCGCGGGCAGCCAGGCCAGGGTGGCCTTGAGCGCCACCGCCCCGAGCGCGGCCTGCCAGGGCAGGCCTAGGCCGGCGAGGGCGACGACGAGCGCCCCGTCCCGGGGGCTGGCGCCGTGCGGACCGGGCACGGACCCGGCCAGCTGCGAGGCGCCGAAGGCCCCCAGCAGGGCCAGCGGGCCCAGCGAGTGCCCGGTGGCGGCGACCGTGCCGAGCAGCAGCAGGCAGATGGTCAGCTGGTAGACCGCGGACAGGCCGATGCCGTAGGCGACCTTGCGCGGTGACGGGAGCTTGCGGTGCGGGACCAGGTGCGGCTTGCGGCGGCCGATGACGACGGCCACGGCGACGGCGACCACGGCGATGCCGAGGGCGGTCATCAGCATCCGCGCCGGGAGCGCGACGGCGGAGAAGCCGACGAACGCGGCCAGGCCGATGGCCCCGACCAGGCGGTCGATCCCGGCCTCGGCGACGGCGTCGGGGGTGGTCATGCCGGTCCGCGTGAGCCGGCGCACGCGCCAGGCGTCCGCCCCGACGTGACCGGGGGTCAGCAGGCCGCAGAGCTCGGCCTCGGCGTAGGCGCGGATGTGCCAGCGACGGGTCTGCCCGCTCTCGGACAGCGCGTGCCAGCGCAGCGGGCACAGGACGTACTTGCCGACCACCCAGGGAAGCAGCCCGAGCAGGGCAGGCCACCAGGACAGCTCGGGCAGCGTCGGCAGGGTGAGCAGCGGCACGGCCACCGCCACGGCAAGGGCCACGGCAAGGGCCAG
>SCTD01000147.1 GCA_004299215.1 Frankiales bacterium
GGCACCCGACACGCCGGCGTGTTGCGTGCCAGACGCTCCGCGGCAAGATCACGACCACCCGCCAGTGGAGCGTTGTCCGTACGACGCGCCGGCGTGGCGTACGGACAACGCTCCAGTGGGTGACCTACGCCGCGCGGACCGCGTCGAGCCGCTCCTCGCAGGAGGCGGCGCACGTCCGGCAGGCCTCGATGCGGGCCATCAGGATCGCCTGCGTCAGCTGCAGTGGGATCGACGGTGAGCTCCTGCGGAGCTGATGTGATCATCTGGGAGTCGGAGCGGGCATACGGCCTCCTCCCTGCCCGCTCAGCGCCGAGCAGCCACGCCCCACCGTCGTCTAGTTGACGCCGCGGTCGTGGCCCTCCCAGTACGGCGCGCGCAGCTCGCGCTTCAGCACCTTCATCGCACCGGAGAGCGGCAGCGGCTCCGACCGGAACTCCACCGACTTCGGCACCTTGTAGCCGGCGATCAGCCCCCGGCAGTGCTCGATGAGCTCCTCCTGGGTCGCCGAGTGCTCGGGCTTCAGCACCACCACCGCGTGCACCGCCTCGCCGTAGACGTCGTGCGGGATGCCGATGACGGCCACCTGCGCGACGGCCGGGTGCGAGGCGACAGCCTGCTCGACCTCGGTGGAGTAGACGTTCTCACCGCCCGTGACGATCATGTCCTTGGTCCGGTCGACCAGGTAGAGGAAGCCCTCGTCGTCGACCCGGCCGGCGTCGCCCGAGTGGTACCAGCCGTCGCGGAACGCCTCCGCCGTCTCCTCGGGCCGGCGCCAGTACTCCTTCATGAACTGCCCGCCGCGGATGCACACCTCGCCGACCTGCCCGACCGGCACCGGGTCGCCGTGCTCGTCCTGGATCTGCACCACCGTGCCCTGCACCGGGCGGCCCGCCGAGGCGAGCTTCTCCTCACGGTGGTGGTCCTCGGGCATGAGAACGCTGACCAGCGCGGCGCTCTCGGTCATCCCGTAGCCCTGGTAGAGCTCGAGCTGAGGCTGGTCGGCGCGCAGCCGGTCGAGGACCGGCCGCGGCATGGGCGAGGCGCCGTACGTCAGCCGCTCCAGCGAGCGCAGCCGCTCCGGGGCGTACTCGGGATGCGCGAACGTCATCGCCAGCATGGTCGGCACCATGATCGTGTTGTTGCAGGCGTGCTCCTCGCAGGCCTTCATGACGCCGCCCGGGTCGAAGACCGGGACCGTCACGAGCTTGCCGCCCGTGGTGGGCATCCCGACGATCGCGCCCATGGACGCGGCGTGGAACATCGGAACCTGGACGAGGTAGACGTCGTTGCGCTCGATCCGCACGGTCATCGCGATGTGGTACGCGGTGAGGATGAGGTTCCGCTGCGTCAGCAGCACGCCCTTGGGCAGCCCGGTCGTGCCGCCGGTGTACATCAGCAGGGCCGCGTCGTCCTCGTCCGGCTCGGGTGGCACGACCTCCTCGCCCGCCGCGATGAGCTCTTCGTAGCGGACGTCGTGCGGCCCGTCGCCCTCGCCCATCAGCACGACCTTCTCGACCCCGGCCGCCTCGCGCACGGAGTCGATGACGCCGGCGAACCACACGTCGACGAAGACGACCTTGGTCACCGAGTCCGACAGCACGTGCGTCAGCTCGCGCGGCGCGAAGCGCAGGTTGAGCGGGTTCAGCACCGCCGCCCCGAGCATCCCTGCGTGGTAGAGCTCCTCGAAGGCCCCGCTGTTCAGCGACATCACCGCGACCCGGTCGCCGGGCTCGACGCCGAGCTCCTTGCGCATCGCGTTCGCCAGGCGGAGCACGCGCGAGCCGTGCTCGGCGTACGACGTCGTCGTCCCGGTGCCGGTGTCGGTGAGGAACGCCGCAGTCGCGTTGCGGTCGACGGCCGGCAGCAGCTGCCGGTGCCAGACGAGCTCCTTCATGGGGTGCCTCTCGAGAGGTGGTGTGGGTCACACCGAACCTAGGGGCAACCACGGGGAGAGATCAGCCCGATCACCCCGGGTCCGCACCCGCCCGTCGCGGACGGCGTCCGTCCACGCCAGCCGCCCCGCGCACAGCTGGACGAAGGCGACCGGCTCGGCCTCGACCACGTTGGGCGGCGTTCCGCGGGTGTGGCGCGGTCCCTCGACGCACTGCACCGCGGCGTACGGCGGGACCCGCAGCTCGACGTGGCGTCCGGGCGCGACCTCCGCCAGCTGCGCCGCGAGGCCGCGGACGGCCAGCGCCAGGTCCGCCTTCTCGTACGTCCCTGCGACCACGCGCTCGGCGGCAGCCGACACCTCGGCCGGGTCGTGACGTCGCTTCGGGGGCACGCCCTACTTGTACAGGGAGGGGCCGCCGGACTGCTTGAGGAACAGCGGGTTCGACACCGTCTTCGGCCCGCCGAGCGGGTTCGTCAGCATCGTGTCGGAGGTCGCGGCGATCAGCCGGCCCTGCGGGTCGAGGGCGACGGTGACGTACTCGCCGAGACGGCGCTCGCCGGTCGGGCCGGTGTTGGCGTTGCAGGCCGTGCCGTTGAGGCAGATGTCGCCCCTGTGCACCGGCCGGCCCGTGGCGTCGGCGACCTGCCAGCGCGGCTTCATCCTCACCGTCTTGCCACCGCAGCGCTCCCAGCTGCCGGCCGCGTTGAGGGACGTGGCGGCCATGACGCGGAACTCGTCGCCGCGACGCTCGAGCCACACGACGCCCACCCGGCCGGCATCACCGGCGACGACCCAGGGCCACATCGCATCGCCCTTGGGCCGGGAGATGACGGTGACCGGCGACCACGTCTTGCTCGTGCGGTCGAAGGACGCGACGGTGACCTCGCCGTCGTCCTCGCGGTCGCCGCCGCCCTGGTAGCCACCGGCCGCGACCTGGTAGATCGTGCCCGCCTTGTCGACCGCGGTCGCACCCGCGGTGAAGAACTGCGTGGTCCTGCCGAGCTCGACCGGGAAGGTCTCCCAGGTCCTGCCCTCGTCGGCGCTGATGGCGACGCCGCCGGGAGTGCTGCCCGCGGTGCCCTCGGCCTCGACGCCGGTGTTGACCGCGGGACCGATCAGGCCGCCCGCCGGCTTCAGCGGGTCGACCAGCAGCTTCCCGGTCACAGGCATGTTCGTGCCGATGAGGCTGAAGGTGAGGCCGCCGTTCGTGGAGCGCCAGAGCTGCCGGGCGGTGTTGACGTAGAGGTAGACCTCGTCCTTGCGCGCGCCGGTCAGCCACGGCCGGTCCCCGGTGGTGACGACCGGGTTGGCGATCGGCCAGGTGCGGCCGCCGTCGGTGCTCGAGTAGACCGAGACGTTCACCAGGTTGATCTCGGTGTTGTAGACGCGGCCGCCGGCGTCGACGGTCAGGTCGGGGTCGGAGAAGCCGCTGCTGCTCGCGGAGTGCGGCCCCTTGTCGCCGATCAGCCCGATGTGCTGCCAGGTCCTGCCGCCGTCGTCGGACCGCCAGTTCAGCGTCTGGTTCCAATGGTTGTTGGCGAAGTCGCCGACGCCCGCCACCGACTGGGGGTCCTTGTTGACGTGGGTCGTGCCGGCGTGGGCGCTCACGAGCAGCCCGCCGTCCGGAGCGGCGATGACCGACGGCTCGCCGCCGGCGCGGTTCTCGTCGACGTAGACCGGCTTCGCGAAGGCGAGCCTGCCCCCGGTGGGTGCCCCGCAGGCAGCGCTGGCGGGCAGGGCGAGCGGGACCAGCCCGGCGGAGGTCAGCCCCAGGGCGGCGAGCAGTGCGGTGCGACGGCGCATGCCGAGTGCTTCGCCGTACGCCCGTGCTCTCCTGCCCTTGCGTCATGCTCAGGGGAGCAGCTGCCCGCTGGGGCAGCAGGACGCAAGGGGTCAGGCGTCGCCGGCGAGGGGGCCGAACAGGGCGGGCAGGGTGCCCTCGTGCGCCGCGCGGATCCGGTCGAGCGGCAGCGACAGCACGTCCTGCACGTCGAGCGCCTCGCCATCGGTGACGCCGATGCGCGTGCACGGCAGCCCCCGGGCGTCGCACATCTCGGTGAAGCGCAGCTCCTCCGAGCGCGGGACGGTCACCAGGCACCGTCCGGCCGACTCGCTGAACAGCTGCACGAACGGGTCGAGCCCCGCGGGCAGCACCACCCGGGCGCCGATGCCCTTCGACAGCGCCGACTCGACCAGCGCCTGCGCCAGCCCGCCGTCCGAGAGGTCGTGCGCCGACGAGAGCATCCCGTCGCGAGAGCCGCTGACCAGCACCTCGCCGAGCAGCTTCTCGCGCTCGAGGTCGACGACCGGCGGGCGGCCGCCGAGGTGCCGGTGCTCGGCCCACGCCCACTCGGAACCGCCGAGCTCGTCACGGGTCTCGCCGAGCAGCAGGATCGACTCGCCCTCGGCCTGGAAGCCCATCGGGGTGCGCCGCGCGACGTCGTCGAGCAGGCCGAGCACGCCGATGACCGGCGTCGGGTTGATCGCGACGTCGGCGGTGGAGTTGTAGAAGCTGACGTTGCCGCCGGTGACCGGCGTGCCCATGACCTGGCAGCCGTCGGCGAGCCCGCGGGTCGCCTCGGCGAACTGCCACATCACCTCGGGGTCCTCGGGTGAGCCGAAGTTGAGGCAGTTCGTCACCGCGATGGGCACAGCACCGGTGGCGGCCACGTTGCGGTAGGCCTCGGCCAGCGCGAGCTGCGCGCCGGCGTAGGGGTCGAGCCGCGTGTAGCGCCCGTTGCCGTCCGTCGACAGCGCGATGCCGAGCCCCGACTCCGAGAGGCGTACGACCCCTGCGTCCTCCGGCCAGGCCAGCACGGTGTCGCCGAGGACGATCCGGTCGTACTGCTCCACGACCCAGCGGCGGCTGCAGAGGTTCGGCGAGGCGACCATCCGCAGGAGCAGGTCGCCGAGGCCGTCGGTCGGGTAGTCCGGAAGGACCGCCGACTGAAGCGCGTCGAGGTCCGCCGGTCGCGAGAGCGGCCGCTCGTAGACCGGTCCGTCGTCGGCCAGCGACCCGGGCGGCACGTCGACGACCACCTCGTCGTGCCAGGTGACGACCAGCCGGTCGCCGTCGGTGACCTCGCCGATCGCCGTGGCGAGCACGCCCCACTTCCGCGCGATCGCCAGCACCTCGGGGAGGTTCGCGGGGGTGACGATCGCGAGCATCCGCTCCTGCGACTCCGACGCGAGGATCTCGTGCGGCTCCATCGACGCCTCGCGCAGCGGCACCCGCTCGAGGTAGGCGCGCATGCCGCTCCTGCCGGCGGCGGAGGTCTCGGTGAGCGCGCAGGTCAGGCCGGCGCCGCCCAGGTCCTGGATGCCCTCGACGAGCCTCGCGTCGTACATCTCGAGGCACGCCTCGATGAGCAGCTTCTCCATGAACGGGTCGCCGACCTGGACCGACGGGCGGCGGGCCGGGCCGTCCTCGTCGAACGTCGCGGACGCCAGGACGGAGACACCGCCGATGCCGTCACGCCCGGTCTTCGCCCCGAGCAGCACGACGACGTTGCCGACACCACGGGCTGCCGACAGCTGGATCCGCTCGACCGGCATCACGCCGAGGCAGAGCGCGTTGACGAGCGGGTTGCCCTGGTAGCTCGGGTCGAAGACGACCTCGCCACCGATGTTGGGCAGTCCCAGGCAGTTCCCGTAGCCGCCGATGCCCGCGACGATCCCGGGGAGCACCCGCTTGGTGTCGGGGTGGTCCGCGTCGCCGAAGCGCAGCGGGTCCATCACGAGGACCGGCCGCGCGCCCATGGTGAGGATGTCGCGGACGATGCCGCCGATGCCGGTCGCCGCGCCCTGGTAGGGCTCGACGTACGACGGGTGGTTGTGCGACTCGACCTTGAACGTCACGGCGAGGCCCTCGCCGACGTCGACGACGCCGGCGTTCTCACCCATCCCGACGAGCAGCCGGTCGGAGGCAGGCGCCTTGGTCCCGAACTGGCGCAGGTGCACCTTGGAGCTCTTGTAGGAGCAGTGCTCGCTCCACATGATCGAGTACATCGCCAGCTCGGTCTGCGTCGGCCGGCGACCGAGGACCTCGCGGATCGCGGCGTACTCGTCGTCCTTCAGCCCGAGCTCGGCGTACGGCTGCTCGAGGTCGGGGTCCTTCGCGGCCAGCTCGACGGTGTCGGTCACGCCGCCACCAGCGCCTTCAGCACGCTCGTGAAGAAGACCAGGCCGTCGGTGCCGGCGGTGCCGATGAGCTCCTCCACGGCGTGCTCGGGGTGCGGCATGATCCCGACCACGTTGCCGCGCTCGTTGCGGATCGCCGCGATGTCGCGGGCGCTGCCGTTGGGGTTGCTGCCGAGGTAGCGGGCGACGACCAGGCCCTCGCCCTCGAGCCGGTCGAGCTCCGCGGTCGAGGCGACGTAGTTGCCCTCGCCGTTCTTGACCGGGATCACGATCTCCTGGCCGGCGTCGTAGCCGCTCGTCCAGGCGGAGTCGGTGCTCTCGATCCGCAGCCGCTGGTCGCGGTTGACGAAGTGCAGGTGGCTGTTGCGGGTCAGGGCGCCCGGCAGCAGGTGGCTCTCGCAGAGCACCTGGAAGCCGTTGCAGATGCCGAGCACGGGCAGCCCGCGCCCGGCCTGCTCCACCACCGAGCCCATCGCCGGCGCGAAGCGCGCGATCGCCCCGCAGCGCAGGTAGTCGCCGTAGGAGAAGCCGCCCGGCAGCACGACCGCGTCGACGCCCTGCAGGTCGGCGTCGTCGTGCCAGAGCGCCACCGGCTCGGCGCCGGCCAGGCGTACCGCGCGCTGGGCGTCCCGGTCGTCGAGGCTGCCGGGGAAGGTCACCACTCCGATGCGCGCCGTCACCCTCCCGAGACTACCGGCGGCCTCAGGCCGGCGCGTTCTCCGACCACGGCCCGTGCTCGGTCGGCGGGGACCCCTCGGTGAGCCGCTT
>SCTD01000148.1 GCA_004299215.1 Frankiales bacterium
CCCCTTGTACTTCGACGTGATCGGCCTACCGTCGGACGGGGATCCAGGGGGGACCCCCGCCCGTCGTGGGAGGCAGACATGAGCGTGCTGATGACGTTGCGCGTCGCGGCGGACGCGACCCGGCTCGAGTCCCTCGCGAAGAAGGACCCGACCCTGATCCCGGCCGTGGCGGCCAAGGGCAAGAAGATGGGGGCGAGCTACCACCGGTTCTACGCGACCGACTCGGAGATCCTCGTCGTCGACGTGTGGCCGGACGAGGAGTCGTTCCACGCGTTCTTCGCGTCGACGCCCGAGATCCCGGTGATCATGGAGGAGGCCGGTGTGACGACGGCTCCTGAGATCACCATGTGGCGCAAGCTCGACCTGGGCGACGACATCGGGTAGCCCGCTCAGTCGCAGGCGTCGAGCACCACGGGCAGCCGGACCTGCGGACGCGACCCGCCGCCGGGCTCGGCCGCGACCGGCAGCGAGAGTTCCTGCACGCCGCCGAACCGCTCGACCTGCAGGACCAGCCGACCGGACGAGGCCAGCCCGGCGCAGTCGGGGATCCGGAAGCGCAGCCCGCTCACGACCAGCCCGTCCGTGACGATGGTCCGTCCGCCGGCGAGCACCCGCGGGGTCACCACCACCCCCGGCAGGTCCGCGCCGACCGACAGCAGCCGGACCGGCGGCCCGTCGTTGCGCACCTCGAGCCGGGCCACGCCCTCGACCGCATCACCGACCCGCCGCGAGGTCCCGCCGGCGGCCCGCGCCCCGACGTCGGTCGGCTCCCCCGGACGCTCGCTGCGCGCGCTCGGCGGGCAGCTGCCCAGCTCGATGCCGTCGGCGCCGGAGCCGGCCTCGACGACAGGCACGACCTCCTGCTCGCCGTCGACCTGGAGCACCACCGTCCCGGGGAGCACCAGCGCCGCGCAGGACGGCACCAGGTAGCTCAGGCGCACGCGCTGCTCCCCGTACGCCCTCGGCTCGCCGGTGGGCTCGGGCTGCAGCGCGGTCACCCGCAGGCCCTCGACCTCCAGCACCAGGCCGCCCAGCCGGGCGGGGCGGCCGCGCCGGTTGGACAGCAGCAGCTCGAGGCTGCCCCGCGCCACCCCCGCGACGGTCGACGAGCGTCCGTCGAGCAGCCGCACGGCGACGTCCGGCCGCGCGGCCTCGCGCCGCAGGTCGACCACGGCCACCAGCCCGGCCAGCACCGTGCCGACCAGTCCCAGCGCGACGGCCCAGGGCGGCAGCCGGCGGGCCAGCGCGAGGAGCGAGACCGGCTCGCGCTCGGTGCCGCTCTCGAGCACGTCCACGCCTGCGAGTGTGACCCAGCGATAGGTTCGTCGCGTGATCACCGCCATCGTCATGATCAGCGCCGCCGTCGACCAGATCCCCGAGGTGGCGCAGCGCATCGCCGAGCTCGAGGGCGTGAGCGAGGTCTACTCCGTCGCGGGTGACGTGGACCTGGTCGCGATGGTGCGGGTGCGCCGGCACGAGGACCTGCACGACGCGATCGCCGGGCGGCTCAACAAGGTCGACGGCGTGCAGGCGACGCAGACGCTGATCGCCTTCCAGGCCTACAGCAAGCACGACCTCGAGGCGACCTTCTCCCTCGGCATGGAGAGCATGGAGAGCTAGGGCCGCAGCGACCGGCTGACCTCGACCCAGCGGTCGAGCAGCTCGCGGGCTGCCCCGGTGTCGAGCGACTCCGCCGCCGTGGCAAGGCCCGCCCGCAGCCGCTCCACCAGCGGCTCGTCGCGGGCGGCGTGGGCCGCCAGCGCCGCGGCCGCGTTCAGCAGCACCGCGTCGCGCACCGGCCCTGTCGCGCCGTCCAGCAGCGCCCGGGCGACCGAGGCGTTGTAGGTCGCGTCCGCGCCCCGCAGGTCCTCGATCGTGGAGTACGGGATCCCGAGCGACGCGGGGTCGAACGGCTCCTCCGACACCGCCCCGCCGCGGACCACCCACACCGTCGACGGTCCGGTGACCGACAGCTCGTCCAGCCCGTCGGCGCCGCGGAAGACCAGCGCGTCGGCGCCGCGGGCGGCGAGCACCCCGGCCATCACCGGTGCGAGCCGGGGGTCGGACACCCCGACCGCCTGGGCCGCGGGCCGTGCCGGGTTGGTCAGCGGACCGAGCACGTTGAAGACGGTCGGCACCCCGAGGTCGCGGCGCGGCACGGCGGCGTGCCGCATCCCCGGGTGGAACACCGGCGCGAAGCAGAAGGCGATCCCCGCCGCGTCCAGACACGGGCCGACCGCGGCCGGCGGCAGGTCGACGACGACGCCGAGCGCTTCCAGCAGGTCGGCCGACCCGCAGGCCGAGGACGCCGCGCGGTTGCCGTGCTTGACCACCGGAACCCCGGCGCCCGCCACGACGAGCGCGGCCATGGTCGAGATGTTGACGGTGTTCTGCCGGTCGCCGCCCGTGCCGCAGGTGTCGACCACGCGACCGGTCACGCGCACCTCCGCCGCCTCGGCGAGCATCACCTCGACGAAGCCGGCGACCTCGGCCGGCGTCTCGCCCTTGGCGCGCAGCGCCACGACGAAGCCGGCGACCTGCGCGGGGGTGGCCTCCCCCGCCATGACCTCGCCCATCACCCAGGCGGTGTCGGCGGTGGTCAGGTCCTCGCCCCGCAGCAGCGACCCCAGCAGGGCCGGCCAGGCGGTCACGGAGGGCTCAGTGGACGGCGCGACGCACCGGCAGGCCGGCCGCGCGCCGGCGGAGCAGCTCGACCAGGGCGGCGGTGAGCTCGGGGGCGTCGATGGGGTGGGAGACGACGGCGTCGGCCTGCGACCACGTGGCGAGCCACTGGTCGGCGGCCCGGGCGATGATGACCAGCACCTGCGGGCAGTCGGGCAGCTCGTCCTTCATCTGCTTGGCCAGGCCCAGCCCGCCGGTCGGCCACGCCTCGCCGTCGAGCACCACGGCGTCGACGCCCCCGGCGTCGACCGCCGCGAGCACCTCCTTGCCGGTGGCGCACTCGATCCACTCGATGCGGCCCAGGTCGTCGGCCGGACGGCGGCCGACGGCGGTGCGGACGGCGTCGCGGATCGCCGCGTCGTCGCTGTAGACCACGACCGAGGGGCTGCTCATGGCCCCAGATCGTACGGGCGCGCGTCCGCTCGGGGTCAGCGGGGCAGCGTGCCGGGGCCCTTCCACGGGGTGGCGACCGTGTGCGTGTAGCAGTTGGGCCCGGCGTTGTAGGCCGAGAGGCGACTGCCGCAGACCTCGCAGGCGAGCGCTCCGGTGGTCCGCGCCTTCGCGACGGGCTTGAGGATGGACCCGGTCACGCGGCTGCCCGATGCCAACGACTGCTCCTCGCCTCGTCCGCTGCCGGTGTGGCGGCGGTCACATGGGGGCGCACCCTAGGCAGCCGGGAGAGCGCGGGTCAAGGAGAAGCCGCAGGTCAGCCGGGGTGCGCCTGCGCCGGGGCGGCCGCCTCTGCGGCGTCGAGCCGGTCCAGGCGGCGGTCCTCGCGCTGCGCCTCGCGCTCGCTGGCCCGCATCCACTGGGTCAGCAGCACGGCGAGGAACAGCAGCCCGATGATGTCGCCGGATGCCCAGAGCAGGGCCCCGCCGAGCTCCTGCTGGTCCACGGCCTCCTCCAGCGTGTGCAGCGCGAGGTAGTGGTCCGGCGCGATCAGCCCGCGCCCGTCGGGCTGCACGCTCATGATCGACACGCCGAGGAAGGCGTGGAACGGCAGCGTGGTGCCGATCAGCAGCAGCCGGAACGGGTGCGCCCCGCGGCCCGGCACCGGGTCGATGCCGAGCAGCGGCCAGAAGAACAGCGCCCCGACGGCCAGGAAGTGCAGGTGCAGCAGCTCGTGCAGCACCCGGCTGTCGAGCGTCGCCTCGTACCAGCCGGAGAAGTAGAGGGCGAACGGGCTCGCGACGTAGAGGACCCACGGGATGAGCGGGAAGCCGAGCAGCCGGGCGACCCGCGAGTGCAGCACCGACAGCAGCACGGCGCGCGGCCGCCTCGGCAGCGTCCGCAGCGCGAGGGTGATCGGCGCGCCGAGGGCGAGGAAGACCGTCGCGACCATCGACAGCAGCATGTGCTGGACCATGTGGGCGGCGAACAGGCTGACGTCGTACGCCGCCAGTCCGGACGTCGTCGCCACCGCGATGGTGCCCAGACCCCCGACGAGGAACGCGAGGGTGCGGCCGATCGGCCAGGCGTCGCCACGGGCGCGCAGCCGGCGCACGCCGTAGAGGTAGAGCCCGGCCGGGACGAGCAGCAGCAGCAGCGGCAGCAGCTCGATCGAGGCCTGCGTCAGCACGGTCGCGGGACCGAACGCCGGCAGCCCGTCGCGGTGCGCCAGGACCGTCGCGGCACTGCTCAGGACGGCTCCGGACACCCGCTCAGCCTAGGTCCGCCCGGGCGCGTCGGCGCGGCGGGCGGCCCCGCGTGGATGCGCGCGCGGTCATCTGCCAGGATGCTCGGCGTGACTGCTGCTCCCGTCCTCGAGAAGCCGCCGGCTCACGGATCCCTGACGCGACCCAACATGGTCGCCGTCGGCACGATCGTGTGGCTGAGCTCCGAGCTCATGTTCTTCGCGGCCCTGTTCGCGATGTACTTCACGATCCGCTCCGTGCAGGGCGCCGAGGTGTGGGGCGAGGCCACCGAGGTCCTCAACATCCCGTACGCGCTGTTCTTCACGGTGATCCTCGTGGCGTCGTCCGTGACCTGCCAGCTCGGCGTGTTCGCGGCCGAGCGCGGCGACGTCTACGGCCTGCGCCGCTGGTTCTCGCTGACGCTGATCATGGGCACGGTCTTCGTCCTCGGCCAGATCAACGAGTACCGCGAGCTGGTCACCCACGAGGGCCTGACCATCGCGTCGGAGCCGTACGGCTCGGTGTTCTACCTCACCACCGGCTTCCACGGGTTGCACGTCATCGGCGGGCTGTTCGCCTTCGTGATCGTGCTCCTGCGCTCGACCATCGGGAAGTTCTCCCCCGAGCGGGCCACCAGCGCCATCGTCACCTCGTACTACTGGCACTTCGTCGACGTCGTGTGGATCGGGCTGTTCGCCGCGATCTACATCATCCAGTGACGCCCGCACAGGAACGGACCCCCGTGAACTCCACCGCAACGGTGCGCAAGCGCAGGAAGCAGCTCAGCAGCTACGCCGTCGTGCTGCTCGCACTCAGCCTGGTCGGCACCCTCTACACCGCCTTCGGCGCTCCGGAGGGGCAGGCGCAGGACGCGCCGGCCAACCAGTCGATGGCGGTCAAGGAGGGGCGCGAGCTCTACCTGACCGGCTGCTCGACCTGCCACGGCCTCAACCTCGAGGGCGGGTCCGGCGGCCCGTCGCTCATCGGCGTCGGCGCCTCCTCGGTCGTGTTCCAGATGGAGAGCGGCCGCATGCCGCTGGCGGCCGGCACGCAGCAGGCGCCCCGCAAGCCGGTGAAGTACGAGATCAGCGAGATCGACCAGATCGCTGCCTACATCCAGGCCAACGGCGGCGGTCCCGAGCTGCCCAGCGCCGACAACGCCGACCTCGCCGACGGCGACCTGCAGCTCGGCGGCGCCCTGTTCCGCACCAACTGCGCCAGCTGCCACAACTTCGCGGGCTCCGGCGGCGCGCTGACCTACGGCAAGTACGCGCCGGAGCTGAAGTCGGCCAGCGCGCGGGTCATCTACGCCGCGATGCAGTCGGGCCCGGAGAGCATGCCGCGCTACGGCGACAACCAGCTCACGCCGGAGGAGAAGCGCGCCATCACGCGCTACGTCCGATACCTCACGCAGGAGGCCGACAACCCCGGCGGCGCCGGTCTCGGCCGCTACGGCCCGATCTCCGAGGGCCTGGTGGCCTGGGTCGTCGGCATCACCGCCCTCGTCGGCCTCACCCTCTGGATCGGTGCACGAGCATGAGCGACAACGAACCCTCGATCCGGGAGCGGCTGGCGTCCCGGCCCACCGACGAGGCCAACTCCGGTGGCGACAGCCGGGTGTCGGACGTCAGCGCGTCGGACTTCCAGCAGACGCACACCGACCCGAGTGCCCCGCAGGAGCACCTCACCGGACTGCAGTTCGCCGAGCCGCTCGGCCCGCCGCGCGAGCTGACGCCGGCCGAGTCGAAATCGGCCGAGCGCAAGGTGTCCGCCCTGTTCCTGCTGTCCGTCGTCGGCGTCGTGGGCTTCGTCCTCGTCTACGCCTTCGGCGAGGAGACCTACGACCAGCCGAACAACTGGCTCTACACCCCGCTGCTGGGCGTCTTCATGGCGCTCGCCCTCTTCGGCGTCGGCGCCGGCGCGGTGCTCTGGGCCAAGCTGCTCATGCCGCACGAGGAGGCCGTGCAGGAGCGCCACGACCTGGCCTCCTCCGCCGAGGAGCGGGCGGCCACCGCCACGGCCCTCAAGGAGGGGCTGGCGCAGGCCAACCTCGGCCGCCGCCCGATGCTCCTCGGTTCGCTCGCCCTCGGCGGCGGAGCCCTGGCCCTGCTGCCGGTCCCGTTCCTGTTCGGGCTCGGACGGTTCCAGAACAAGGAGATCAAGCTCGGCACGACCGGCTGGCGCGAGGGCGTCCGGCTGATCCGCCAGAACGGCACCCCCGTCAGGCTCGGCGACCTGGACGTCGGTGCGGTCGAGAGCGTGTTCCCCGACGTCGACCACGGCACCAAGCTCGCCGACTCCCCCGCGCTGCTCATCCGGATGAGCCCCGAGGAGCTGAGGCTCGAGGGCGAGGCGGCGGAGTGGACCTACGAGGGCCACGTCGTCTACTCGAGCGTCTGCACCCACCTGGGCTGCCCGGTGAAGCTCTACGAGCAGCAGACCCACAACCTGTTCTGCCCGTGCCACCAGTCGACGTTCGACGCCGCGCACGGCGCCAAGGTGATCTTCGGGCCGGCTGCCCGGCCGCTGCCTCAACTGGCGATCTCCGTCGACGAGGACGGATACTTCGTGGCACAGGGCGACTTCTCCGAGCCCACCGGACCGAGCTACTGGGAGCGCGGATGAGTGTCGTCCAGAAGGGCGCCGACGGCCTCGGCCGCGGCATCGACGACCGCCTCGGATCGTCGAACTTCGTCCGCCGCAGCCTGAACAAGGTCTTCCCGGACCACTGGTCGTTCATGCTGGGCGAGATCGCGCT
This sequence comes from Frankiales bacterium, assembly GCA_004299215.1. Classification (GTDB taxonomy): domain Bacteria; phylum Actinomycetota; class Actinomycetes; order Mycobacteriales; family SCTD01; genus SCTD01. The sequence continues at coordinate 7,075 of SCTD01000148.1, forward strand.
CTACAGCTTCATCATCCTGCTGCTGACCGGCACGTACCTCGCGCTCTTCTACACGCCCTCGCTGTCGGAGGTCGTCTACGACGGGTCGTACATCCCGCTCAAGGGCGTGACGATGTCCGAGGCGTACGCCTCGACCCTGCACATCAGCTTCGACGTGCGCGGCGGCCTGATCATGCGGCAGATCCACCACTGGGCGGCGCTGCTGTTCGTGGCCTCGATCGCGGTGCACCTCATGCGCGTGTTCTTCACCGGCGCGTTCCGCAAGCCGCGTGAGATCAACTGGGTGATCGGTGTCGGCCTGCTCGTCATGGCGATCCTCGAGGGCTTCGCCGGCTACTCGCTGCCGGACGACCTGCTGTCCGGCACCGGTGCCCGCATCGCCAGCGGCATCATGCTGTCGATCCCCGTGGTCGGCTCGTGGGCGGCGTTCCTGCTGCTCGGCGGCGAGTACCCCGGCACCGAGCTGCTGGATCGGCTCTACATCGCCCACGTCTTCATCGTGCCGCTGGCGATCCTCGGCCTGATCACCGTGCACATGATGATGATCTGGTACCAGAAGCACACCCAGTTCCCCGGCCCCGGACGCACCGAGCACAACGTCGTCGGCTCGCGGCTCTACCCGGTCTACGCAGCCAAGGCGGGCGGGTTCTTCTTCCTGGTCTTCGGCGTCCTCGCCCTGCTCGGCGGTCTCGCGCAGATCAACCCCGTCTGGCTCTACGGCCCCTACGACGCCTCGCAGGTGTCGGCCGGCTCGCAGCCCGACTGGTACATCGGCTTCCTGGACGGCTCGACCCGTCTGATGCCGAACTGGGAGTTCTACCTCGGCGGCTACACGCTGTCGTTGAACGTCCTGCTGCCCACGGTCGTCATGCCGGGTCTGATCTTCACGGCGATGGCGCTCTACCCGTGGATCGAGGCGCACTTCATCACCAAGGACAAGCGCGCGCACAACCTGCTCGACCGCCCGCGCGACGTCCCGACCCGCACCGCGATCGGTGTCGCCTCGCTCACCTTCTACATCGTGCTGCTGATCGGTGGCGGCAACGACGTCATCGCGTCGATCTTCAACATCAGCATCAACCAGATCTCGTGGGTGCTGCGGATCCTGTGCATCGTCGGGCCGCCCATCGCCTTCGTGATCACCAAGCGGATCTGCCTGTCGCTGCAGAAGAGCGACGAGCACCTGCTGCACCACGGCATCGAGTCCGGCACGATCCGGCGGCTGCCGACCGGGGAGTTCGTCGAGGAGACCGTGCCGCTGCCGGCCCAGTACCGCCTCAACCTCACCCGCGTCGCGGGCGACCACGAGGCGATCGAGGGCGGCCACGGCGACCCGGGCTACGACCTCGAGGCCGTCGGGCATGCCGAGGCGCCCCGCAGCAAGGGCTTCTTCCGGCCCAAGGGCGTCAGCCGGGTCGACCCGGAGCAGGCCGAGCGCACCGAGGTCGGCGCGCTCGAGCCCAGCGGCAAGCCGGGCTCGCCACCGCAGTAGGTCGTCGGTCGACCGAGGCCCCGCCCCCCGCTGTCCGGGGGGCGGGGCCTCGTCCGTTGTCCGGGCGTTGGCGCGTGATCGTGGTGGCGGTGCGACCGATCAGCCCGGCGCGATCGGTCGCCGGCAACCCACGATCTTGTGAGCGCGGCCGCCAGCGACCCCACGGTGATCCACGCGCATCCTGAGGTGGATCTCCGACCCGGAAGCACCTCGGGATGCGCGTGGATCACCCAGGACTCGTGACAGGTCGGCGCTAGGGTTCTCGGATGGGCGACGGCCGGCTGGACCTGCTGGTACGCGCCTGTTGGCCGGACCTGGTGCGCACCGGCTACCTGCTGACCGGGTCGCTCCCGGCCGCCGAGGACCTCGCGCGGGACGCGCTGCGCCGGCAGCTGCGCGGCTCTCGGGATCCGGTCCCCGAGACCGAGCTGCGGGACGCGGTCGTCCGGGAGGCGTTCCGGCGCCGGGCGCTCTACGCCGCCGGGTCGGCGCCCTTCGCCGAGCAGGGCGGCAGCGCCGCCGTGCTCCGGCAGCTGCCGCTGGACGAGCGTGCGGTGCTCGTCCTGCGCCACCGTGAGGGGCTGAGCGTGGAGCAGGTGGTGAACGTGCTGCACGTCCCGGCCGGCGTCGTCCGCGAGCGGGAGGACCGGGCAGTGCGTACGACCGCGGCGCTGCAGACCGGGCCGGACGCGCTGCGAGCCCTCCTCGCGGCGGCGGCCGACACGGTCACCCCGTCAGCCCCGCCCGACCTGGACAGCCTGCTGGAGACCGCCCAGGGACGCCGGGTGCTCGTCCTCGGCCTCGTGGCGCTCGCCGTCGCCCTGCTCGCCGTCGCCCGCTGGCTGCTCTGACCCGCGGGCGCCGGCCCGAGCGACGGCCTTGCCGAGGGGCCGGAGGGAGCGCACCCGGCTCGACGGCGTGCCGGTGCTGTGGGCACCGGTCCCCGCCGCGCTCGTGCTCCCGGTGACCCACGCGTGACCTGAGGCGGATCTGCGGACGGAAAGCGCCTCCGACTGCGCGTGGATCACCCGGGGTCCGGGCGGGGTACCGGCCTCGTCCCGAGCACCGGCACCCGGCCCCCGGCACCCGGCACCCGGCACCCGGCACCCGGCACCCGGCAGACGGCACCCGGCAGACGGCACCCGGCACCCGGCACCCGGCAGCAGACAACGGCGAAGGCCGGCCCGCACCGCGGACCGGCCTTCGTACGCGCTGGAGGGCTACTCCCCCAGGAACTTGCGGTTGCTGGTCGGCCGGTCGCCCTGCGCGGCCAGCTGGCCCAGCGTCTGCGCCTGCGAGCGGTTGATGCCGACGTAGTACTCGAAGAGCAGCCCGCACACCGCGATGGTGAGGAACAGCGCGCCGATGGCGGCGAGGAACGGGCCGATGACCGTCCCGATCAGCGTGACGCTGAAGGCGGCACCGAGGGCGATCGGCCACCACGAGTGCGGCGCGAAGAAGCCGACCTCGCCGGAGCCCTCGCTGATCTCGGCGTTCGGCCGGTCCTCGGGCCGCTCGTCCATCCGGCGAGCAGTGAACAGCAGGTAGTAGCCGACCATGAAGGCCAGCCCGATCGACAGGGCGAGGCAGGTGGTGCCCGTCGGGTCCTCCGACAGCAGCCAGTAGACGACCGTGACGGGGACCAGGAACAGCGCGATGAACGCGAACAGGTAGCCCTCGATCTTCATGTCGCTACCTCGCCTCGGGGGATGCGTGGAAGTCGCCGTTGCCGGCCACTTGCGGGTAGTGCAGGTCGAACGCCGGCCGCTCGGAGCGGATCCGTGGCAGCGTCACGAAGTTGTGCCGCGGCGGCGGGCAGGAGGTCGCCCACTCGAGCGAGTTGCCAAAGCCCCACGGGTCGTCGCCGACGGCCTTCTGGCCGCGCCGGAAGCTGACGATCACGTTGTAGATGAACGGCAGCGTCGAGGCGCCGAGCACCAGCGCGCCGATGCTCGACACCGCGTTGAGCGTCGTGAAGCCGTCGCTCGGGGCGTAGTCGGCGTAGCGACGCGGCATGCCCTCGTTGCCGAGCCAGTGCTGCACCAGGAAGGTGAGGTGGAAGCCGGTGAACAGCATCCAGAAGTGCACCTTGCCGAGCCGGTCGTTCATCATCCGGCCGGTGAGCTTGGGGAACCAGTAGTAGACGCCGCCGAAGAAGCTGAAGACGGCGGTGCCGAAGACGACGTAGTGGAAGTGCGCCACCACGAAGTAGGTGTCGGTGACGTGGAAGTCGATCGGCGGCGCCGCGAGCAGCACGCCGGTCAGGCCGCCCAGCAGGAAGGTGATGAGGAAGCCCATGCAGAAGAGCATCGGCGTCTCGAACGTCAGCTGGCCGCGCCACATCGTGCCGATCCAGTTGAAGAACTTCACGCCCGTCGGCACCGCGATGAGGAACGACAGGAAGGCGAAGAACGGCAGCAGGACCGCGCCGGTGGAGTACATGTGGTGCGCCCACACGGTCATCGACAGCGCGCCGATGGCGATGGTCGCGAAGACCAGGCCCTTGTAGCCGAACAGCGGCTTGCGGCTGAAGACCGGGATGATCTCGGTGATGATCCCGAAGAACGGCAGCGCGATGATGTAGACCTCGGGGTGGCCGAAGAACCAGAACAGGTGCTGCCAGAGGATCGCGCCGCCGCTGTCGACGTTGTAGATCTGCGCGCCGAGGTGCCGGTCGGCCAGCAGGGCGAAGAACGCGCCGGTGATGACCGGGAAGGCGAACAGCACCAGGATCGACGTCACCAGGATGTTCCAGGTGAAGATCGGCATCCGGAACATCGTCATGCCGGGCGCGCGCAGCGTGATGATCGTGGTGATGAAGTTGACGGCGCCGAGGATGGTGCCCAGACCCGCGATCGCCAGGCCGACGATCCACAGGTCGGCGCCGAGCCCGGGTGAGTGGATCGCGTCGTTGAGAGGCGCGTAAGCAAACCAGCCGAACGCCGCCGCCCCGCCGGGGGTGAGGAAGCCGGCTGCGGTGGTCAGCCCGCCGAACAGGTAGAGCCAGTACGAGAAGGCGTTCAGCCGCGGGAAGCTCATGTCCGGCGAGCCGATCTGCAGCGGCATGATGTAGTTCGCGAAGCCGTACGCCGCGGGCGGCGCGAACAGGAACATCATGATCGTGCCGTGCATGGTGAAGAGCTGGTTGTACTGCTCCGGGCTGACCGCCTGCAGGCCGGGCTGGGCGAGCTCGGCGCGGATGACCATCGCCATCGCGCCGGCGAACAGGAAGAACCCGAACGACGTGCAGAGGTAGAGCAGCCCGATCGTCTTGTGGTTCGTGGTCGTCAGGACGCTCACGACCTTGGCGCCGGGCGACTGCCGCGGTCGACGGATGTCGACCGGAGTCGTGGCGTCGGCGATGAGGCTCATGAGTCGCTCCCGTGCTCGTCGTCCGCGGAGTTGTCCTCGGTGCCGGGCTTGACGACCTGGCCGGTGCCGAGGCCGGAGCCGATGGCGTTCGCGGGGTTGGCCTGCAGCTCGTCGATGTAGGCGTCGTACTCCTCCGGGGAGACGACGCGGACGACGAAGTTCATGGCGGAGTGCTTCTCGCCGCAGAACTCGGCGCACCGGCCGATGTACTCGCCCTCCTTCTTGATCGTGATCTCGAAGGTGTTCTCACGGCCCGGGATGACGTCGCGCTTGAAGAGGAACTCCGGCACCCACCAGGCGTGGATCACGTCGGGCGAGGTCTCGGTGAAGCGGATGGTCCGGTCGGTCGGGAGCACCATCACGGCCGGCTGCGTGGTCTGGCCGGTGACGCCGACGCCCTCGTCGAGGTAGTTGAAGGTCCAGTTCCACTGGAAGCCCACGATGCCGATGTTGACGTCGGCGCCGCCCTCGTCCTCGTCGGTCAGCTCGTTGACGAAGTTCTGGCTGACCGTCGTGTAGAAGAACAGCACCGCGATGATCACGAACGGCACGACGGTGTAGAGCACCTCGATCGGCAGGTTGTAGCGCACCTGGCGAGGCAGCAGGTCGCTCTTCTTGCGGTAGCGGAAGCCCGCCCAGCCCATCAGGAACCAGA
>SCTD01000149.1 GCA_004299215.1 Frankiales bacterium
CGATGACCCGGTGCAGCGGTCGGGTCTCGGACGGTGCAGACACCCTGCCGATCCTACCGCCGGGTAGCCGCGGCCCCGGCCGGCCGCAGGGCGGCTAGCCTCCCCGCCCATGCGGCTGGGCGTGCTCGACGTCGGCTCCAACACCGTGCACCTGCTCGTCGTCGACGCCCACCGCGGCGGCCACCCCGACCCGGTCCGCTCGCACAAGAACCCGCTCCGACTGGCCGAGCTGCTGCAGGCGGACGGATCGCTCGGCGAGCAGGGCACGGAGGCCCTCGTGGCCTCGGTGACCGCTGCCCGGCGCGCCGCAGAGGACGAGGGGGTCGAGGACCTCATGGCGTTCGCCACGTCCGCGGTACGCGACGCGACGGACTCGGCCGCCGTCCTCGCCGAGGTGCGGGAGCGCGCCGGCGTCGACCTGGTGGTGCTGCCGGGCGAGGACGAGGCACGGCTCACCTTCCTCGCCGTGCGCCGGTGGTTCGGCTGGAGCGCCGGCCGGCTGCTCTGCCTCGACATCGGCGGCGGCTCGCTCGAGGTCGCCGGTGGACGGGACGAGGAGCCGGAGGTCGCGCTGTCGTTGCCGCTGGGTGCCGGGCGGCTGACCCGCGAACGGCTGTCCGGCGACCCGCCGCGCCCGCGCGACGTGGCCGCGCTGCGCGAGCACGTCGGCGAGCAGCTGGCGGCCGTCGTCCCCCGGCTGCTCGCGCTGGGACCAGCCGATCGCGGAGTGGCCACGTCGAAGACGTTCCGGTCCCTGGCCCGGCTCGACGGCGCGGCGTCGTACGCCCAGGGACCGCGCGTGCCCCGGAACCTGTCCCGCGACGGCCTGGCGGAGATCGTGGAGCGGCTCGCCGGGATGACGGCGGCTGCGCGCGCGGAGCTGCCCGGCGTCTCGGCCGACCGCGCGCAGCAGCTGCTGGCGGGCGCAGTGGTCGCGCACGAGGCGCTGCTCGCCTGTGATCTCGAGCAGGTGTCGATCTGCCCGTGGGCGCTGCGCGAGGGAGTGATCCTTCGCCGTCTCGACTGGCTCGCCGGGACGTAGCCTGATGACGACATGACCAGCTTCGAGCCCGTCCGCGTGCCGACGGCCAAGGTCGGGCTGGCGACGGCGAGCGTCTACCCCGAGTCGACCGCGAACGCGTTCGAGATCGCGGCCCGGCTCGGCTACGACGGCGTCGAGGTCATGGTCTGGACGGACCCCGTCAGCCAGGACGTGAACGCGCTGCGGCGCCTGTCGGACTACCACGAGGTGCCGATCCTCGCGCTGCACGCGCCGTGCCTGGTGATCACGCAGCGGGTCTGGGGCACCGACCCCTGGGCCAAGCTCGTCCGCGCGAAGGACGCCGCGGAGGAGTGCGGTGCGCAGACGGTGGTCGTGCACCCGCCGTTCCGCTGGCAGCGGGAGTACGCCCGTCAGTTCGTGGGCGGCATCCAGGAGATGGCGAACGAGACCGACGTGCGCTTCGCCGTGGAGAACATGTTCCCGCTGCGGGCCCGCGGCCGCGAGGTCACGCCGTACTCCCCGGACTGGGACCCGACCACCGAAGACTTCCCGGACTTCACGCTCGACCTCTCGCACACCTCCGTGTCGAAGTCGGACGCCCTCGCCATGGCGTCGACGATGGGGGACCGGCTGTCGCACGTGCACATCGCCGACGGCATCGGCACCGCCCGGGACGAGCACCTCGTGCCCGGGCGTGGCACCCAGCCCTGCGCCGAGCTGCTCGAGGGACTGGCCGTGCAGGGCTTCGACGGGCTGGTCGTCGTCGAGGTGAACACCCGCCGCTGCGAGAACCGGGCCGAGCGCGAGGCCGACCTCGCCGAGGCGCTGGCCTTCACCCGGCTCAACCTCGCGGCGCCGGCCGAGGTGGACACGAGCGCGTTCCGGCGCTGATCCCTAGGGTCTGGCGCATGGAGACGCTGCGCACCCCGGACGACCGCTTCACCGACCTGCCCGGCTACCCGTGGCAGCCGACGTACGTCGAGACCTCCGACGGGCTGCGCGTCGCGGTGCTGGACGAGGGGCCGCGCGACGCCCCTGTCATGCTGCTCATGCACGGCGAGCCGACCTGGTCCTACCTCTACCGGAAGATGGTGCCGGTGCTGCTGGACGCCGGATTCCGCTGCGTGGCACCGGATCTCGTCGGCTTCGGCCGGTCGGACAAGCCGACGGAGATGTCCGACTACACCTACGCGCGGCACGTCGAGTGGATGCGCTCGGCGCTCTTCGACGGGCTCGACCTGCGCGACATCACGCTGGTCTGCCAGGACTGGGGCGGGCTGATCGGGCTGCGGCTGGTGGCCGAGCACCCCGACCGCTTCGCGCGCGTCTGCGCCGCCAACACCGGACTCCCGGACGGGACCCGCCGGCTGCCGGACGCGTGGTGGGTGTTCCACGACTTCGTGCAGAAGACGCCGGACCTGCCGATCGGCTTCCTGGTGACCAGCGGCTGCGCGGACGGTCTGGCGCCGGAGATCGCAGCGGCGTACGACGCGCCCTTCCCGGACCCGAGCTACAAGGCCGGGGCGCGGGCCTTCCCCGGCCTGATCCCGCAGACCCTCGACGATCCCGCCACGCCGGACAACCAGAGGGCGTGGGAGGTGCTGTCGCAGTGGGACAAGCCGTTCCTGTGCGCGTTCTCCGACAAGGACCCGATCACCGGCGGCGGTGAGCGGATGCTGATCGGCAAGATCCCGGGTGCTTCCGGGCAGCCGCACGTGACGATCGAGGGCGGGGGGCACTTCCTCCAGGAGGATCGCGGGGAGGAGCTGGCGCGCGTCGTCGCCGACTGGGCGCGCTCGTGAGGCTGGAGCTGCAGGTCGCTCGCTCCCTGCTGCACAGGGGATCTCGGCACTCGCTCGGTCCGGACCGCTCGCAGGTGGCCGACCTCCACGTGCCCACCGGACCCGGTCCGCACCCGGTGGCGGTGCTGCTGCACGGCGGCTACTGGCAGACCAGGCACGGCCGGCTGGTCACGCGGCCGCTCGCGCTGGACCTGGCCCGTCGCGGCGTCGCGGCGTGGAACCTCGAGTACCGCCGGCTGGGCGAGGGGCGCGGTGGTGGCGGCGGGTGGCCGATGACCTTCGACGACGTGGCGGGCGGCATCGACGCGCTGGCGTCCCTCGACGCGCCGCTCGACCTGTCCCGCGTGGTGCTGGTCGGGCACTCCGCGGGCGGGCAGCTCGCGCTGTGGGCGGCGCGCCGGCCGCTGCTGCCGGTCGGGGCGGTCGGCGCGTCGCCGCGTGTGGTCGCGTCGGCCGTCTGCGCGCTGGCACCGGTGACCGACCTCGCGCGTGCGCGGGTGCACGCCGAGGCCCTGCTCGGCGGGGAGGCTGCTGCGGTCCCGGAGCGCTGGGAGCAGGCCGACCCGATCCGCGCCGGTGCCCCGGGCGTGCCGGCGCTGGTGGTCCACCCGACCGCCGACGAGACCGTGCCGGTGAAGCGCTCCCGCGAGTACGCCGCCTCGCACGGCGTCGAGCTGGTCGAGACGCCGGGGACCCACCGCGACCCGATCGACCCCTCCAGCGGGGCCTGGGCGACCGCCGTGCGCTGGCTGGAGACCGCTACCGCCGCGACCCCCCGGTGATCCACGCGCATCTCAAGGTGCTTCGGCGGCGCTGATCCACCTCGGAATCCGCGTGGATCAAGTGCCTACAGCTCCAGCACGCCGCTGCGGGAGTCGCGCGGCCCGCCTCGACCGAGCCAGGGACCGAGCACGGGCGTACGGAAGGCAGCCCCGAGCGCGGCGTCCCGGAGCGCGGCGGCCGGGCGCACCCGGGTCTCCAGGACCGCCCCGAGGAACAGCGACAGCCGCGTCATCTCCCGGACGTGTGGGCCACGCAGTGCCTCGTAGCGGTCGACCTCCCCGCGGGGCAGCAGCGCCCCCAGCGCCCACGCGTCGCGCACCCCCGCCCCGAGCCCCTGCCCGGCGAACGGCGGCATCGTGTGGGCCGCGTCCCCGGCGAGCAGCACCCGCCCGGCCCGCCAGGACGACGCCCGGCGCGCGGCGTACCGGTACTCCACGCAGCGCACCACCTCCACGCCCGCGGGCAGCAGCGGCGCGGGGTCGAAGGCCGGTTCGCCGTCCTCCAGCAGCCACTCCCACCGGTGGCCTCCGGGCAGGGGCATGTCGACCGACGGCCGCACCGGGTCGCAGCGGTAGGTGAAGCCGTCGGCCGGCACCGCTCCCGCCACGTCCACCACCAGCCAGCGGCGCAGGTCGCGACCGGACCACGCGATCCCGACGGCCGCCCGGACCGCGGAGCCGGCCCCGTCGCACCCCACCAGCCACGACGCCCGCACCGACGAGCCGTCCGACAGCGCTGCCGTCACGCCGGCCTGGTCCTGCGAGAGCGCGTCCAGCGCCACCCCCAGCCGCACCTCGGCGGCGACAGCCGCGCGCAGCCGCGCCTCCAGCGTCGGCTGGTGGAACAGCGCCAGCCCCGGTCGCCCGCCGACCCCCGCCGGGAAGCGCAGCGCTCCGATCGGCTGCCCGCGCGCCCCGAGGAAGCGCACCGGCACGTCCTGCACCGCGTCGGCCAGGCATCCCGGCGCGACCCGGTCGAGCAGCTCCTGGACCTCGTCGTCCGCCGCGACCGCCCGCGGCAGCGGATGGACCGACAGCGACCGCTCCACCACGAGCACGTCCAGCCCCGCGGCGGACAGCCGGGCGGCGAGCACCGCGCCGACCGGACCGCAGCCCACGACGAGCACGTCGTACGACTGCACCGCGCGTCCCCCTCGCCACTAGCCTTCGGCCATGGTGTCCCCCCTGCGCTCGGTGATCCTGGCCGCCTCCCGCAACGCGACCGTCGAGCAGCTGGTGGGCGGGGCGCCGGTCAGCCGCGACGTGGTGCGGCGCTTCGTCGCGGGCGAGTCCGTGGACGACGCGGTCCGGGCCAGCCGCGAGCTCACCGGCAAGGGCCTCACGGTCACCCTCGACCACCTCGGCGAGGACACCCTCGACGCCGGGCAGGCCGATGCGACCGTCAAGGCCTACCTGGTCCTGCTCGACCGGCTGCGCGAGGCCGGG
>SCTD01000150.1 GCA_004299215.1 Frankiales bacterium
CAGCAGCCGAACGGCTACTCCTCCTTCTGCACCAGCGCGCCGAACGAGCGGCTCACCGTCGTGAACCCGGTCGCCGGCACCTGGCGGGTCGAGGTCGTCGGCGGCATGGCGACGGCGGGCGAGACCGTCCGCGGCCTGTGGTCGGCGGAGTACCCCGACGCGGTGGCTCCGGTGCGTGCCTCGACGGCCGCGACCGTGGCCCTGGCCGCAGCCACCCCGGCGAGCCTGGCCGGGCAGTCGGTCCTGCTGACCGCCACGGTCCGCGACGCCTCCGGCCTGCCGGTGCCCAACGCCCGGGTCAGCTGGACCAGCGCCGGCCCCGGGTCCGTCGGCAACGCCGAGGTGCTCACCGACTCCTCCGGGCGCGCGGTCGCGACCGCTCGTTCCGGCGCTCCCGGGACGCAGACGGTGACCGCAGCGGTCGGCGCCCTGACCGCCTCCACGCCGGTGCTGTGGCTCGGCGTCGACGTACCTGCCCTGCCCTGCCTGCTCGGCTGCACCGCGCAGCCGGCGAGCACGCCCGGGAAGGTCTCCGGGGGCGGCTGGTTCACCCAGGGCAGCAAGCGCCGGGTCGCCCTCTCGGTCGAGAAGGTCGGCAGCGCCGCGCCGGCGGGCGAGCTGTCCTACGACGACCGCGCCGGCACCTCCGTCGAGGGCGCGGGCGTGGAGAGCCTGGTCGTCGACGGCAGCCGTGCCACGGTGCGCGGCGCCGCGACCGTGAACGGCGAGAGCGGCTACCGCTTCACGATCACGGTCGTCGACAACGGCGAGCCGGGCAGCAGCGACACGGTGAGCCTGACCGTCACGCGGCCGGGCACCACCTGGAAGCACGAGGCCGCCGGCACCCTCGGCGGCGGCAACCTCCAGGTCCGCGCCGGCTGACCCCTGCGTCCTGCTCCCCCCGCGGGGAAGTGCTCCTCTCAGCAGGACGCAGCGGAGCGCTGGCTGCATGACCATGCAGCATGGTGTATGGTGGTGCACATGGGGATGAGGGCGGCCGTCGCGGGCGCGAGCGGGTACGCCGGGGGCGAGCTGCTCCGGCTGCTGCTGAGCCACCCCGACCTGGAGATCGGCCCCGTCGCCGGTGGCTCGAGCGCCGGCCGGCCCGTCACCGACCTGCACCCGCACCTGCCGCAGCTGGCCGGCCTGGTCTTCGCCGACACGACCGCCGACGTGCTCGCCGACGCCGACGTCGTCTTCCTGGCGCTGCCGCACGGCCGGTCCGCCGCCCTCGCCGCCGCGCTCCCGGCCGGACTCCCGGTGGTCGACCTCGGCGCCGACCACCGGCTCGCCAGCGCCGAGGACTGGGCCCGGTTCTACGACACCGACTACGCGGGGGAGTGGCCGTACGGCCTGCCGGAGCTGTTCCGGGAGCAGCTCGTCGGCGCGCACCGCATCGCCGGCCCGGGCTGCAACGCCACCGCCATGACCCTCGCTCTCGGACCGCTGCTGTCCGCCGGGCTGGTCGAGCCGCAGGACCTGGTCACGACCACGATCAGCGGCACCAGCGGCGCGGGCCGGGGCCTGGCCCCGAACCTGCTCGCCAGCGAGGTGATGGGCGACGTCAGCGCCTACAAGGTCGCCGCGCACCGGCACACCCCCGAGGTGCGGCAGTCCCTCAGCCGGCTGGCCGGCGCCGAGGTGACGCTGTCGTACACCCCGACGCTCGCCCCCATGCCGCGCGGCATCCTCGCCACCTGCACCGCCCGGACGTCGGCCTCCGCGGCCGACCTGCGGGAGGCCCTGCAGACCCAGTACGACGCCGAGCCCTTCGTGCACGTCCTCCCCGAGGGCCGCTGGCCGCACACGGCCGCCACCGCCGGCAGCAACGCCTGCCACCTGCAGGTCGCCGTCGACGCGGACGCCGGCCGCGCGGTCGTCGTGGCCGCGATCGACAACCTCGGCAAGGGAGCCGCCGGCCAGGCGGTGCAGTGCGCCAACCTCGCCCTCG
>SCTD01000151.1 GCA_004299215.1 Frankiales bacterium
CCGGTCGCATCCACGGTGCCTCGCACTCCCTCGTCGACTACAACCGCGCCGGCATCCCGCTGGTCGAGATCGTCACCAAGCCGGTCGTCGGCACCGGCACGCTGCCCGCCGAGGTCGCCAAGGCCTACGTCACCGAGCTGCGCGACGTGCTCCGCGGGCTCGGCGTCTCCGACGTGCGCATGGAGCAGGGGTCGCTGCGCTGCGACGTCAACGTCTCGCTCAACCGGCCGGGCGAGGAGTGGGGCACCCGGTCGGAGACCAAGAACGTCAACTCGCTCCGGTCGGTCGAGCGCGCGGTGCGCTCCGAGGTCGAGCGGCAGGCCGCGCTGCTGCGCGCGGGGGAGCGGATCGTGCAGGAGACGCGCCACTTCCACGAGGACACCGGCATGTCGACGCCGGGCCGGTCCAAGGAGGAGGCGACCGACTACCGCTACTTCCCCGAGCCCGATCTCGTCCCGGTCGCTCCCGACCCCGCCTGGGTCGCCGAGCTGGAGGCCGCTCTCCCGGAGGCGCCGTCGGTCCACCGCAGGCGGATGACCGAGTCGCTCGGGCTCTCCGCGCAGGACAGCCAGGCGATGGTCAACGCCGGTGTCCTGGGCCGCGTCATCGAGACGGTCGAGGCGGGCGCGCCCGCTGCCGAGGCGCGCAACTGGTGGCTCGGCCACCTCGCCCAGGCAGCCAACGCGCGCGGCGTCGACGCGGCCGAGCTGCCCATCGAGCCGGCCGCCGTCGCCCGGGTCGTCGAGCTGGTGGCCGAGGGTGCGCTCACTGCCGGTCTCGCCCGGCAGGTCGTCGACGGCGTGCTCGCCGGCGAGGGCTCACCGGACGCGGTTGTCGAGGCCCGCGGGCTCGCCGTCGTGTCCGACGAGGGCGCGCTCGCCGAGGCCGTCGACGCCGCCATCGAGGCGCAGCCCGACACCGCCGCCAAGATCCGCGGTGGCAAGGTGCAGGCGATCGGCGCGCTGGTCGGCGCCGTCATGAAGGCGACGCGGGGTCAGGCGGACGCGGCGGTCGTACGCCGCCTGCTGCTCGAGCGGCTCGGCGTCAGCGAGTAGCCGCTTCCCCCCCGACGATCTTCGTCTCGTCGTGGTCCTCCACGCGGGAGTCGCCCACGACGAGACGAAGATCGTCGGGGGTCTCCGCCTGCCGCACGGACTCGCGGTGCCGGCGCCGGGCCAGCAGGATCGCGTTGAGCTCGGCGCCCGCGAGCAGCGCCACGCAGAGCAGGTAGAACCAGCTCATCAGGATCAGCCCCCCACCGAGCGCGCCGAAGATCGGTGACGCCGAGACCGCCGTCTCGAGGTAGAGGTTCAGGCCGTACGACGCGAGCAGCCACAGCAGGGCGGTCAGCAGCCCGCCGGGCAGGTCGTAGCGCCACCGCTCCCGCCGTGCCGGCGTGAGAT
>SCTD01000013.1 GCA_004299215.1 Frankiales bacterium
GCGATGCCCAGTCCCAGGGCGATCATCGCCTTGGGCTCGGTGCGGGGAGCGGGCGACCAGCCCGGGCCGTAGCCCTCCGGCGCCGGACCGGGCGGGGGACCGTAGCCGAGGGACGGCTGGCCGTACTCCGGCGGAGGCGAGCCGTCGGGCGGGCGGGCTCCCGGCCGGGGGGCGGCGAACGGGTCGTCGGTCATGGGCGGAGCGTAGAACGCCGACGGCCGCCCTCCTCGCGGAGAGCGGCCGTCGGTCAGGAGCGACTAGCTGCGGTAGGCGCTGTTGCCGCCGTAGTCGAAGTCGTCCAGCGGGACGGCCTGACCCGCGCCCTGCCCGAAGGCGAACTCCGGGTCGTCGTAGCCGGCCATCGAGTAGACCGCGGCGCGCGCCTCCTCGGTGGGCTCGACCCGGATGTTGCGGTAGCGGCTGATGCCGGTGCCGGCCGGGATGAGCTTGCCGATGATGACGTTCTCCTTCAGGCCGAGCAGCGAGTCGCTCTTGGCCTGGATCGCCGCGTCGGTGAGGACGCGGGTCGTCTCCTGGAAGGAGGCCGCGGACAGCCAGGACTCCGTCGCGAGGGAGGCCTTGGTGATGCCCATGAGGACCGGACGGCCGGAGGCCGGCTCGCCACCCTCGGACACCACGCGGCGGTTCTCGCTCTCGAAGACCGAGCGCTCCACGAGCGAGCCCGGCAGGAACTCGGTCGAGCCGCTCTCGAGGACGTTCACCCGCTTCAGCATCTGGCGGATGATCACCTCGATGTGCTTGTCGTGGATCGACACGCCCTGCGAGCGGTAGACCTCCTGCACCTCGGCGACCAGGTGCAGCTGCACCTGGCGCGGGCCGAGGATGCGCAGCACCTCGTGCGGGTTGACCGCACCGATGTGCAGCTTGTCGCCCACCTCGATGTGGTCGCCCTCCTCGAAGAGCAGGCGGGCCCGCTTGGAGACGACGTAGGAGATCTCCTCCGAGCCGTCGTCCGGCGTGATCGTGACCTGGCGGCCCTTGGCGGTGTCCTCCAGGCTGATCCGGCCGGCGACCTCGGAGATCTGCGCGACGCCCTTGGGGGTGCGGGCCTCGAACAGCTCCACGACACGCGGCAGGCCGTGGGTGATGTCCTCACCCGCGACGCCACCGGTGTGGAAGGTGCGCATCGTGAGCTGGGTGCCCGGCTCGCCGATCGACTGGGCGGCGATGATGCCGACCGCCTCGCCGACGTCCACGGTCTTGCCGGTGGCGAGCGAGCGGCCGTAGCAGGAGGCGCAGGTGCCGACCTTGGAGTCGCAGGTCAGCACGCAGCGGACCTTGACCTCCTCGACGCCGGCGTCGATGAGCGCGCCGATGTTGACGTCGCCGAGGTCCGCGCCGGCCTCGAGGACCACCGCGCCCTTGGCGTCCGTCGCGTCGGCGGCCAGCGTGCGCGCGTAGACCGAGGTCTCGACGTGCGCGTCCTTGACCAGCACGCCCTCGGCGTTGCGGGAGCCGATGCGCATCTTGACGCCGCGCTCGGTGCCGCAGTCCTCCTCGCGGATGATGACGTCCTGCGAGACGTCGACCAGGCGGCGGGTGAGGTAGCCGGAGTCGGCGGTGCGCAGCGCGGTGTCGGCCAGGCCCTTGCGAGCACCGTGGGTGGAGATGAAGTACTCCAGGACCGTCAGGCCCTCACGGAAGTTCGCCTTGATCGGGCGCGGGATGATCTCGCCCTTCGGGTTGGCCACCAGGCCGCGCATGCCGGCGATCTGACGCACCTGCATCATGTTTCCGCGAGCGCCCGAGTGGACCATCATCCAGACCGGGTTGGTCTTCGGGAAGTTGTCCTCCATGGCGCGGGCGACCTCGGCCGTGGCCTTGGTCCAGATCTCGATGAGCTCCTGGCGGCGCTCGTCGTCGGTGATCACACCGCGGGAGTACTGCTTCTCGATCTTCTCGGCGTCACCCTCGTAGCGCTCGAGGATCTCGGCCTTGCCGGGCGGCGTGACGACGTCCTCGATCGAGATCGTGACGCCGGAGCGGGTGGCCCAGCGGAAGCCGGTCTCCTTGAGCGCGTCGAGCGACGCAGCGACCTGGACCTTGGGGTAGCGCTCGGCCAGGTCGTTGACGATGCCCCCGAGCTCGCGCTTGGAGACCTCCTTGTCGACGAACGGGTAGTCGACCGGCAGCGCCTCGTTGAACAGCGCACGCCCGAGGGTGGTCTCCATCCGGTAGCCGGAGACGTCGCCCTCCTCCGCGTCGGCGATGCCGGGCAGGTCGCGCATGCGGATCGAGACCTTGGCCTGCAGGTCGAGCTCCCCGGTGTCGTAGGCCATGACGGCCTCGGCGACCGAGCTGAACGACCGGCCCTCGCCCTTCCCGCCCTCCTTGAGAGAGGTCAGGAAGTAGATGCCGAGGACCATGTCCTGGGTCGGCGAGGTGATCGGGCGGCCGTTGGCCGGCGACAGGATGTTGTTCGAGGACAGCATCAGGATGCGGGCCTCGGACTGCGCCTCCGCCGACAGCGGCAGGTGGACGGCCATCTGGTCGCCGTCGAAGTCGGCGTTGAACGCCGTGCAGACGAGCGGGTGGATCTGGATGGCCTTGCCCTCGACCAGCTGCGGCTCGAAGGCCTGAATGCCGAGGCGGTGCAGCGTGGGTGCGCGGTTCAGCAGCACCGGGTGCTCGGTGATGACCTCCTCGAGCACGTCCCACACGACGGGACGGGCGCGCTCGACCATGCGCTTGGCGCTCTTGATGTTCTGCGCGTGGTTGAGGTCGACCAGCCGCTTCATGACGAACGGCTTGAACAGCTCGAGCGCCATCTGCTTGGGCAGACCGCACTGGTGCAGCTTGAGCTGCGGGCCGACGACGATGACCGAGCGGCCGGAGTAGTCGACGCGCTTGCCGAGCAGGTTCTGGCGGAACCGGCCCTGCTTGCCCTTGAGCATGTCGCTCAGGGACTTCAGCGGCCGGTTGCCCGGGCCGGTGACCGGGCGACCGCGGCGGCCGTTGTCGAACAGCGCGTCGACGGCCTCCTGGAGCATGCGCTTCTCGTTGTTGACGATGATCTCGGG
>SCTD01000003.1 GCA_004299215.1 Frankiales bacterium
CGGGCTGGGACCGACCGGGGTGGGGGTCGCGCTGGCGGATCCGCCCGGGGTTGCTGTCGCTGTGACTGTCGGGCTCGCGGTGGCCGTGGCCGGGTCGGCGCACCCCGGTAGCAGCAGCTCGACCGGCGGCTGCGCCTCGCCGTCGAGCGTCACGACGGCCTGGTAGGCCCGGGAGGCGGTCGCCCCGCTGAGCCCCGCGGCCGTCACGTCCAGCAGTGACGGCCTCCCACCGTCGACCTCGCGCGCACCGGGCGTGAGGGCGAGCGGCTGCTCGGGATCGAGCGCCACCAGGTCGAGCTGGACGGTGAAGGTCCGGGCGGCCAGGCCGCGCAGGTCCAGCCGTACCCCGCAGGTCTGGCTCAGCGGCTGGACCTCGACCCGCTCCGCCGCGCTGGCCCCCGGCACCGCCAGCAGGCCGGTCGGTGCGGCCAGCACGAGCCCGAGCAGGGCGCCAGGCAGGACACGGGC
This sequence comes from Frankiales bacterium, assembly GCA_004299215.1. GTDB lineage: Bacteria > Actinomycetota > Actinomycetes > Mycobacteriales > SCTD01 > SCTD01. The sequence goes on from SCTD01000003.1 coordinate 469, forward strand.
AGGACGGGAGGCAGAAACGGACATACGGGCACACTACGGACAGCGACTCGTGGGCACCGTCCCGGTCCCGGAGCGGCTGCCTTCACACACGCCGGCCACCGAACGCCCCGCCCCTGCACAGGCCGCCTGCGCGCCCCGGCCGGCCGGCGAATGGAGCGGTGGCCGTACGACACGCCGGCGGGTCGTACGGACAACGCTCCACTCGAGGCGGAGCCAGAGCCGGAGGCAAGGCCCAGCCACGGTCTCCCGCCCCGCCCCTACGGCAGGTGACGCAGCTCCGGGCCGGTGTAGACCTGCCGCGGCCGGCCGATCTTGGTGGCCGGATCCTCGATCATCTCGCGCCACTGGGCGATCCACCCGGGCAGCCGGCCGAGGGCGAACAGCACCGTGAACATCGGCGTCGGGAAGCCCAGCGCCTTGTAGATCACGCCGGTGTAGAAGTCGACGTTCGGGTAGAGCTTGCGCTCGACGAAGTAGTCGTCGGCGAGCGCCGCCTCCTCGAGCTCCATCGCCAGGTCCAGCATCGGGTCGGGCTTGTCGAGCGAGTCGAGCACGTCGCGGGCGACCTTCTTCACGATCGTCGCGCGCGGGTCGTAGTTCTTGTAGACGCGGTGCCCGAAGCCCATCAGCTTGACGCCGGGCTCCTTGTTCTTGACTCGCTGCACGAAGGTCGCGACGTCGCCGCCGTCCGCCTGGATCCTGGCGAGCATCTCCAGCACGGCCTGGTTCGCGCCGCCGTGCAGCGGACCGAAGAGGGCTGCCACCCCGGCGGACACGGACACGAAGAGGTTCGCGTTGGACGAGCCGACCAGGCGCACCGTGGAGGTGGAGCAGTTCTGCTCGTGGTCGGCGTGCAGCAGGAAGAGCAGGTTCAGCGCCTTGGACGCGACCGGGTTGACGACGTACTCCTCGGCCGGCACGCCGAAGGTCATCCGCAGGAAGTTGTCGACGTAGCCGAGGGAGTTGTCCGGGTAGAGGAACGGCTGGCCGGTCGACTTCTTGTGGGCGTACGCCGCGATGGTCGGCATCTTGGCCAGCAGCCGGATGGTGGACATCTCGACGTGCTCGGGGTCGAACGGGTCGAGGCTGTCCTGGTAGAAGGTCGACAGCGCCGAGACAGCCGAGGACAGCACGGCCATCGGGTGCGCGTCGGTCGGGAAGCCGCCGAAGAACTCGCGGAAGTCCTCGTGCAGCATCGTGTGCTTGCGGATCTTGGCCTTGAAGGCCGCCAGCTCGTCCTCGGTCGGCAGCTCGCCGTAGATGAGCAGCCACGCCACCTCGAGGAACGACGCCTTCTCCGCCAGCTCCTCGATCGGGTAGCCGCGGTAGCGCAGGATGCCCTCGTCGCCGTCGATGTAGGTGATCGCCGACTGGCAGGACGCGGTGTTCACGAAGCCGGGGTCCAGCGTCACCATGCCGGTGGAGGACAGCAGCTTCGGGACCTCGATGCCGGCAGGCCCCTCGGTCGAGGGCTTGACGGTGAGGGGGAGCGAGCCGCCGGGGTGCTCCAGGGTGACGTCGGACATGGGTGGTCCTCTCGGTACGGCACGGGTGCGTGTCGCCCCCATCCTCTCGCGGCCCCGGACGGCACCGCCGCCGGGGTTGCCGCAGGCTGGAGCGATGCAGCCGCTGATCGTCACCCTCGCCCTCGACGGGGCCTCCCAGGAGCGCTTCGACGAGCTGCGCCGCCGGCACTTCCCGCCGCAGCGCAACCACCTGAGCGCGCACCTCACCCTCTTCCACGCCCTGCCCGGAGAGCTCGAGCGCGAGGTGCGGCAGGACCTCGCGCAGACAGCCGAGCGGCCGCCCCTGACGCTCCGCGTGCCCGGGCTGCGGTTCCTCGGCCGAGGCGTGGCGTACGCCCTCCGGTCCCCGGAGCTGGACGCCCTGCGGCAGGCCCTGGCTGCCCGGTGGGGGCCGCACCTGACGAACCAGGACCGGCAGCCGCACCGCCCCC
>SCTD01000014.1 GCA_004299215.1 Frankiales bacterium
CCTCGGCCCGGGTCAGCCCGCCGACGTCGACGGCGCGGACCGTCGTGCCGCCGGGGATCTCGTCGCCGCCGGAGGCCAGGGCCGCGCCGGTGCCGACGACGAGCACGCCGAGGACGGCCGCGGCGGACAGCAGCAGCAGGCGGGAGCGCGGAAGCACGGTCGGGTCTCCGGGGGCAGGTCAGCGGAAGGCGCGGTAGCGCCCCTCGTAGTACAGCAGCGGATCGCCGTCCGGGTCGGGAACGCCGAGCCCGAGGACCTCGCCGATCACGACGGTGTGGTCACCGGCCTCGACGGTCGACACGGTGCGGCACTCGAGGGTGGCCAGCGCGCCGTCGAACACCACCGCGCCGGTCACCGGCCCGAGCGTGTGCGGCAGCCCGTCGAACTGGCCCTCGAGCGGGCGGCCGCGCACCGCGAAGCGGCGGGAGAGGTCCTCCTGCCCCTGCGCGAGCACCGACACCGCGAACTCCCCGGCCGACAGCACCACGTCGTGGAAGCGGGAGACCCGCTCCGGGCAGAAGAGCACCAGCACCGGGTCGAGCGACACCGAGGTGAACGACGAGCACGTCATGGCGGAGTGCTCGCCGTCGAGGACGGCCGTCACCACGGTCACGCCGGTGGCGAAGCGGCCCACGACCCGCCGGTACTCGACCGGGTCGAGAGCCGTTGCCACGGCAAGAACCCTACGTCGCGGACAGCCGCGCGTTGTCGATGACGATCGCGGCGGGGCTCTCGATCAGCTTGAGCGTCGACAGGGCGGTCTCGCCGAAGGCGTTCTTCACCGCGCTCGACAGCGCCAGGACGCCCACGACCGCGCCGCCGTGCCCGCGCAGCGGCATCGAGACGAAGGTGGCCATCTCGGCCGTCTCCGGCCCACCCGCGAGGTCCTCGGGGTCGGCGACGATCGACCCGCCGGCCTGGGCGACGCGCGCCGACAGCTCCGCGACGCTGAGCGCGTCGCCGCCGTAGCCCGACACCGCGTCGGCCGCCGCCGACATGAACTCGTCGTAGTGCTGCTGCGCGGTCTCCTTCCCGACGGCGACGTACGCGGTGCGCTCCGCGGCGAGCAGCACCGCCGCCAGGTCGTAGCCCACGAAGCGCTGCAGCACGCCGAGCAGCGCGGCGACCGACTGCTCCAGGCCGGCGGCCGTCGCGGCGATCGCCGTCACCGCCTGCGCGACGGAGGACTCGAAGAGCTTGCGGTCCAGCAGGTCGCAGACCCGGGCGAGGACGTCCTCCTCGGACAGCTGCACCGGGTCGGCCTTGAGCGCCGGCCGGCCGCCGCGGGCGGCGGTCGCGGCCAGCAGCACCTCGTCGATGGTGGCCGACAGCTCGCCGGCCTCGAAGTCCTTGGTGAGGTAGCGGTCGACGCCCGCCTGGCCGGCCCAGTAGCGGTCCGCGGCGGCGTCGAGCGAGGTCAGCATGACGACCGGGATCTCCGCGGTCTGCCAGTCGTCCTTGAGCACGCGCGCCGCGATGAAGCCCGAGACGCGCGGCATCTGCACGTCGAGCACGACGGCGTCGGGCTGGTGGGCGAACACCTGCTGGACCGCGCCGATGCCGTCCTCGGCGGCCACGACCTCGTGGCCCTCCTTGGTCAGCACGCTGGTCACGATCCGGCGGAGGGTGGGGCTGTCGTCGGCGATGACAATGGTGGCCACAGCTACCTGCCTACCAGCCTTCTCACGGTCGAGACGAGCTGCTCCTGGTCGAACTCGTTCTTGAGCAGGTACGCCGAGCAGCCGGCGTCGAGCCCCGCCTGCCGGGCGTGCTCCTCGCCGCGGGAGGTCATGATGATCACCGGGACGTTCTCCCAGCCCTTCGTACGACGGATCGTGCGGGTCAGGTCGAAGCCGTCCATGCCGGGCATCTCGACGTCGGACAGCACCAGGTCGGCCGGGTCGTCGCGCAGCCGGGACGCCCCGTCGAGCCCGTCGACGGCCGTCTCCACCTGGTAGCCCGCGCCCTCCAGGATCACCCGCTCCAGCTCGCGCACGCCGACGCTGTCCTCGACCACGAGCACCCGCGGCTTGCGCTGCGAGGGCGCCCCGGCCGGCCGCTGGGTGCGGGCCACGACGGTCGCCCCGACGGCGGGCGACGGGCCGACGACGCGCTCGGCCAGCTCGCGCAGGTCGAGCAGGCAGACCACGCTGCCGTCGCCGTCGATGGTGGCACCGGCGATCGCGGGCACGCGGCCGAGGAAGTCGCCGAGGTCCTTCACGACCAGCTCGGTCTCGCCCTCGAGCCGGTCCACCGCCCACGCGACCATCGCGCCGGAGCCGCCGGCGTGCCGCACGACCAGGGCCGACCCTGCGGAGTCGGGCGCGCGCGCCATGCCGAGGGCCGCGCCCAGGTCGAGCAGCGGGATGGAGACGCCGTGCCGCACGACCACGGTGGCCCCGGCGAGGGTGTGCACCTGCGCGTCGCGCAGCGACAGGGACTCGACCACGCCCGGGACGGGTACGGCGTACCTCTCGTCGCCGACGCGGGCGAGCAGGCAGCGGAGCACGCCGAGGGTCACGGGGAGGGTCAGGACGAAGGCGGTGCCCGCGCCGGGCTCGCTGCGCACCTCGACGGAGCCGCCCAGCTCCTCGACCGCGTCGCGTACGACGTCCAGCCCCACGCCGCGGCCGGACGTCTCGGTGACGACGGACGCGGTGGAGAACGCGGGGGCGAACAGCAGCTCGAGCAGGGCGGACCCGGCGAGCGTGGTGTCGGCGGGGAGCAGGCCGAGCTCGACCGCCTTGGCCCGGACGCGGTCCTCGTCGACGCCGATGCCGTCGTCGGCGACCTCGAGCACGACCGTGCCGGCGACGCCGCGGGCGGTGACGCGGACGACGGCCTCGGCGGGCTTGCCGGCGGCGACGCGGGTGGCCGGGTCCTCGCAGCCGTGGTCGACGGCGTTGACGACCAGGTGCTTGAGCGCGTCGGCGATGCCGTCCAGGACCTGCTTGTCGATCTCCACGTCCTCGCCGGCGGTCTCCAGCCGGACCGTCTTGCCGGTCTCGGCGGCGACGTCGCGGACGATGCGGGGCAGCGCGGCGAAGGCGCGGCGGACCGGCACCATCGCCAGCCCCATGGCGCCGTCGCGCACCAGCGCCATCCCGCCGCGGTGCCCCTCGACCAGCTCGCGCAGGCCGCGGACCGCGCCGGAGACCTCGTCCCCCGCGCCGACCAGCCGGTGCAGCGCGAGGGCGACGTCGGGAGGCAGCGTGGCGGCGTGCCGGAGGGTGGCCTGGCGGAGCGTGGTGGCCCAGCGGGCCTGCTCCGCGGCCAGGGACAGCAGGCAGCCGGTGGTCTGCTCGATCCGGCGCGCGCCGAGGTCGGCCTCGCCCACGGTGTCGAGCAGCTCGTACACCTTGCTCGCGGCCACGCGGACGCTGTCGCTGCCGGCGCGCACGATCTCCGCCGGCGCCGCGGGCCTCGGGGGCTCCGCTGCGTCCTGCTCAGAGGAGCGCTCCGCCGCCTGCGGCGCAGGACGCAACGGCTCGGGCACGGTCACGACCGGCGCAGCGAGCACCGGGACGACGATGTCGCCGCCGTCGACGGCGGAGGCCAGGGCCGCTACCACCGGCTCGAGGTCGGCGTCGCTCAGCTCGCCGCCGGGCAGCGCGCGACCGATCGCGTCGCAGGCGGCGAGGAGCAGGTCGACGAGGTCGCGGCGTACGGGGAAGCGGCCGTCGCGCAGCGCGCCGAGCAGGTCCTCCATGGAGTGGCTGACGTGCAGCACCCCGGTGAGGCCGAGCATCCGGGCCGAGCCCTTGACGGTGTGCGCGTCGCGGAAGAGCGAGGCGACGACCTGCTTGGGCTG
>SCTD01000152.1 GCA_004299215.1 Frankiales bacterium
GTCCATCGAGTCGGCGTTCTTGATCGCGGCGACGACGAGGGAGCGGGTGCCGTTCGCGTTCTGCAGGTCGATCGCGAGCCCGAGCCCGACGTTGTCGGGGGTGACCACGACGGGCTTGCCGTCGACCTCGGCGTAGCTGTTGTTCATCACCGGGACGTCGGCGACCGCCCGCACCAGCGCGTAGCCGATCAGGTGCGTGAAGGAGACCTTGCCGCCGCGGGACCTCTTGAGGTGGCTGTTGATGACGATGCGGTTGTCGGCCAGCAGCTTGGCCGGCACGCTGCGCACGCTGGTCGCCGTCGGGACTGCGAGCGAGGCCTCCATGTTGCTGACCACGCGAGCGGCGGCGCCCTTGAGCGGGGTGGTGTGCGCACCCTCGGCGGGGGCGGCGACGACGCGCTTGGCCTGCGCCGGAGCCGGGGCGGGCGCGCCGGCCGGTGCCGGGGCGGCGGCTGCGGCCGGCTTCTCCGCGACCGGGGCGGCCGGCTCCTGTGCGGGGGCGGCCTGCTGCGGGGCGGGCGCCGAGCCGCCGTTGGTGCTGGCACCCGGCTGGCCCGGGTCGTAGTCGGAGAGGAACTCGCGCCAGGCCTCCGACACGCTCTCCGGGTCCTTGAGGTACTGCTGGTGGATCTCGTACACGAGCCACTCGTTGGCACCGAAGTCGGTCTGCTGGCCCGGCTGCGTGGACACGCTGGGGATCGCCTCTTCCCGGAGAATCTGGAGCGCTGCTGCTCGACCGCCCAGACTACGCGCCGCGTGGGACGCGGCCGGGGCCGGGCGTGCAGCAGACTGGTCCGGTGCCCCGTCCGCTCGCCGCCGTCCTGGTCGCGCTCGCGCTGGTCGCGGCCGGGTGCGGGCGCGGGGACGACCCGACGGTGCAGGAGCCGCCGTCGGCGACGGTCACGTCCAGCCCGTCCGCCGCCGCGGCGCCGTCCCCGAGCCGGCCCGTGCCGACCGCCCGGGCGTCGGCCGCCGCCGCGCCGGTGCCGAAGCCCGTCTGGCGTCCGTGCGAGGGCGACTTCGAGTGCGCGACCCTGCGCGTCCCCCTGGACCAGGCGCGGCCGGAGGTCGGCACGGTCGACCTCGCGCTCACTCGCCTGCGGACCGCGCAGAAGGCCCGCCGGATCGGGTCGCTGATCGTCAACCCGGGCGGTCCGGGTTCCTCGGCGGTGGAGTACCTGCAGGCCGCGTGGACGCTGATCCCGGAGCCGGTCCGCAACCGCTTCGACCTCGTCGCGTTCGACCCCCGCGGCGTCGGTCGCACCTCCCCGGTGCGGTGCGCGACGACGCCCGAGCTCGACGAGTACTTCGCGGTGGACCCCAGCCCGGACGACGCCGCCGAGCTGCGCGAGCTCGAGCGGTCCAACGCCGAGCTGGCTGCCGGCTGCCAGCGCCGCTCCGGGAAGGTCCTGCCGCACGTGTCGACCGCCGAGGCGGCGAAGGACCTCGACCGGGTACGGGAAGCCGTCGGGGACGCCAGGCTCACCTACCTCGGCTACTCGTACGGCACGTCCCTGGGCGCGGCGTATCTCGACGCCTACCCGACCCGGGCGAGGGCGATGGTGCTCGACGGCGGCATCGACCCCCGGCTGACCTGGGAGACGCTGCTCGAGGGCCAGTCCAAGGGCTTCGACCGGGCGCTCGAGGCGTTCATGGCCGACTGCCAGCGGACGGGCTGCCCGTACCGCGACGAGGTCGAGGGCGACCTGCTCGCGGCCTACGACCGGCTCGCGCTGCAGGTGGACCGCACGCCGTTGCCGACGGGGGAGGCCCGCGACCTGGGTCCCGGGGAGTTCGCGCTCGGCGTCCTGAGCGGCCTCTACAGCAAGGCCAACGGCTGGCCGGCGATCGCGGACGCGCTGGTCGCCGCCGAGCGCGGCGACGGGGCCCCGATGCTGGCGCTGTCCGACTCCTACCTGGAGCGTGACGGCAGTGGCTACCGCAACGTCACCGAGGCGCTCTCGTCGGTGGTCTGCCTGGACCGGCAGTGGCCGCGCGACATCGGCCCCTACCTCGCGCTCGCCGACCGGGTGCGCAAGGACGCCCCCCGCTTCGGGCCGATCATCGCGCTGTCCGGCTCGATCTGCGCCGACTGGCCGGTCTCGCCGGTGGGCGGCCCGCGCACCGTGACCGCCCCGGGATCGCCGCCGATCCTGGTCATCGGCACCACCGGCGACCCGGCGACGCCGTACTCCTGGTCCGTCGCTCTGGCGGATCAGCTCAGCAAGGGCGTGCTGCTGACCTACCGCGGCGACGGCCACACCGTCTACCGCAGCGGGTCGTCGGGCTGCGTGCGCGAGGTCGCCGACCGCTACCTCATCACCGCGCAGGCGCCGGCACCCACCACCTGCTGACGCGTGCGCCCGGCGCAGAGGTGGAAGGGTGTCCCCGTGACGACCCCCCGCCCGAGCGTGCGACGCAAGATCGCCGTCGCGACCTGGCGGGCCCCGCGCGAGGGCCGGCTGCACGCGCGGATGGCCGTCGACGCCACCGCCGTCCTGGACTACTGCCGCAGTCGACGCGCCGAGCACGGCGTGCAGGTGACGCCGGGGCTGGTCGTCGGGATGGCCTTCGCCCGCGGCGTCCTCGAGGTGCCGGAGTTCCTCAACCGGGTGGTGTTCGGCCGGATCGTGCCCTTCCCGAGCCAGGACGTGGCCTTCGCGGTGGACATCGGCGACGGGGACGACCTCGCCCCGACCAAGGTCCGCGACGTCGACGGCAAGACGGTGGTGGAGGTCGCGCGCGAGCTCGAGGCAGGTGCCGCCCGGCTGCGGGCCCGGCAGGACAGCGACTACGAGACCACCAGCGGGATCGCGCGGGCGGTGCCGTGGTTCGCGCTGCGGCCGATGCTGTCGGCTGCGTCGCTCCTCAACGGCGGCATCGGCGTGCGCGCCTTCGGTCAGCCGGCGCACCCGCTCGGTTCGCTGTTCGTCACCAACATCGGCTCGTTCGGCCTGGACGAGGGGTACGTCGCGCCGGTCCCGCTGGCCCGGGTGCCGCTCTACGTCTGCGTGGGTGCCGTCTCCGAGGCGCCGATGGCCGTGGACGGCCAGGTGGTCGTACGCCCCCAGGTCGTCATGACCGCGACGGCCGACCACCGCCTCGTCGACGGGGCGCACGCCGCACGGCTGGCCCGCTTCGTCCGGGCGGCGCTCGCCGACCCGGAGTCGATCGAGGCGCCGGTCAGGCGCTGAGCGACTCGCCGCGCGGCTGGTCGACGAGGAGGGCGTCGAGCTCCAGCTGCCGGCGCAGGTCCTCCGGCGGGTCCCATCCCGTCGCGACGAGGTGCTCGTAGAGCCGGACGCGCGCCTCGATGAGCGCCTCCGCCGCCTCGAGCCCCGACAGGTGCTTCTGGGAGCGGTGCGCGGCGAGCACGACGCGGTACCTCTTCCAGAGCCGGTCCAGAGCCGGGTCGCCCTCCATGCCCTCTTCTCGGCAGGTCCCGAGGCGGACTTGAGGGCTGAACGGAGGCATTGTCACTGGGCCGTCCGGAGCAGCGCGACGAAGATCGCAGGATCGACAGGACGCCGGCACCGCAGGGTGCAAGAGTTCGGGTGTGTCGACTGCACCCGGGCACGAGCCGCTCTTCGAGCAGGCGAGCCGCGACGTCCTCGGCTACCTGCATGCGCACGTGCCGTTGGCGTTCTGGGCCGTGACCCGGGTGGAGAACGGCCGGCAGACCTACCTGTCCGTCCAGGACTCGGCGTACGGGCTGAGCGCCGGCGGCTCGCACCCCTGGGACGCGTCGTTCTGCATCCACATGGCCTCCGGAGCCGCCCCGCACGTCGCACCGGACGCGCAGGCCGTGCCGCTCTACGCAGCCGCGGGCGTCCACCGGCTCATCGACATCGGCGCGTACGCCGGAGCCGCCATCGAGGACGCGGACGGCGGGCTCTTCGGCGCCATCTGCGGGCTCGACCCGCAGGTCCAGCCGGAGGAGCTCGCGCAGGTCGAGCCGCTGCTCCTGCTGCTGTCGCGGCTGCTCACCGTCGCCCTGGTCGCTGACCGGCAGCGTCGCGCGCTGGACCTGCAGGTGCTGCAGGCGCGGCTGCGGGCCGACATGGACGAGCTGACGGGCGTGCACAGCCGCTCGGCCTGGATCCGGCTGCTGGCGGACGAGTCCGAGATCTACCGGCAGCTGGCCGACCCGACCGCCGTGGTCGTGATCGACCTGGACGAGCTGAAGGACGTCAACGACGGCCAGGGGCACGCCGCCGGTGACGCGCTGCTGCAGCGAGCGGCGCGCGCGATCGCCTCGGCCGTACGAGGGGACGACCCGGTCGCCCGGCTCGGCGGCGACGAGTTCGGGGTGCTGCTGCGCAGCTGCTCGCAGGAGGCGGCGGCCGACCGGGCGCAGCACATCCGCGACGCCTTGGAAGCGGCTGGGGTCTCGGCCTCCGTCGGCGTGGCCGCCGCCCTGCCGGACGCCGACCTCGCGGCCGCCCAGGAGGCCGCGGACGAGGCGATGTACGCCGAGAAGCGCGCGCGCCGGGCGGCTGCCCGCGGTTGACGTCGGTCAGCGCCCGCAGGACTGCTCGAGATCGAAGACCCGCGCGTCCAGGCCGTGCAGCTCCTCGTCCGCAGCAGTCGTCCGCTCCTCCGTGGCCGACCCGGAGGAGGTCAGCTCCTGGTAGGCCGCGCGGGCCGCGTCGCGCTCGGCGCGCAGCGCGGGGAGCTCGTCGCAGCCCGTCCCCGAGCAGCCGGTGAGCAGCGCTGACGCCAGGCCGGCGATCACGACGGTCCGGAGCAGCACCCGCCGACGATAGGCGGGATGCGGGCCGGCGGGAGTGCCCCCGGCAGGATTCGAACCTGCGCCCCTGCCTCCGGAGGGCAGTGCTCTATCCCCTGAGCTACGGGGGCTCGGGGCGGCCGAGACGCTACCAGTCGGGGACTGCACGACCGCCGGATCCGTCCCGGCGCATGCGGGTTCGGTGCAGGTTGTAGCGTCCCGACCCATGTCAGGCAGCCTGGGTCGCGTCCTGGTCGTGGACGACGACGACGTGATCCGTCAGCTGATCACCGTGAACCTCGAGCTCGAGGGCTTCGAGGTGGCCACGGCCGTGGACGGGCAGGACTGCCTGGACAAGGTCAAGGACGTCCGGCCGGACGTCGTGACGCTCGACATCATGATGCCCAGGCTCGACGGCTGGGAGGCCGCGAGCCGCTTGCGCGCCGACCCCGAGACGGCCGGCGTGAGAGTCGTGCTGCTGTCGGCGCGGGCGCAGGAGGCGGACCTCGAGCGCGGCAGCCGGATCGGGGTCGACGCCTACCTCACCAAGCCGTTCGACCCCGACGAGCTGATCGAGGTCGTCCGGCGGCTGGCCGGCCTCCCCCCGGCCCTCTAGCCGGCGGGGGACGCCGGGGCGACCGGGACCTCGACCTCGCTGGACGGCTGCTCGCCGGCGGCCGCGACAGGACCGGTGGCCGTGGTGCCGATGCAGGCCGCGCCTCGCTCGGGGGTCTGCGGACCGCTGCGGTAGCCCTCGATGAAGTCGTCGATCCGCGAGTCGTCGGCGTTGTCGACCGAGAGCCGGCGGCCCCAGGCAGACAGGTTGATGGGGCTCGCCTGCTCGGGGACCGGGCTCATCAGGCCGTACGGGTCACCCTCGACCTTGGCGGCCAGCTTCTCCACCTGGTCGGCCGGGAGGTCCTCGTTGTAGGTGATCCAGACCGCGCCGTGCTCGAGCGAGTGGATGGCGTGCTCGGGCGCGATCGGCTCGGTGTAGACGTCGCACTGCTGCGGGGTCGCGTTGTGGGGGCCGGAGTTCGGCGGCGTCTGGTCGTAGTCCACCGGGCCGGCGACGTGGTCCCGCTCGAGCTCGCCCTCGGCCACCGCGACGCCCTCGATGGCGGCGTCGGGGTTGCGCACCAGGTCGCGGACGCCGGACCCCTGGTTGGCGGCGGCGTAGACGATCAGCCCGACCAGAGCGGCACCGAGCACGACGGACCCGACGACGGTGCCCCAGGGGAAGGGCTTCGAGACCTTCGTCGGTGCGGCCCGTCGAGGGGTGGCGGGGGTGCGAGCCATGCGAGATCCGTCCTCGTGCTTGGGTGCGGCGGGTCGGGACCGGGACGGTCCCGCAGGGGCGGGGACGCAGGTGACCTGCTCCCCGAACTCCTCAGAAGTCTAGGTGCGGGCGCGACTACCCTGGCGGAGTGACTCCCTCCGAGCTCGGCGCTGCCGTGCGCGCTGCCGTCGTGGCCGCGGTCGAGGCCGGCGAGCTGGCCGTGACGCCGCCCGCCGAGGTGACCGTCGAGCGCCCGCGGGTGAAGGAGCACGGCGACTACGCGACGAGCGTCGCGCTGCAGCTCGCCAAGCCCGCCGCTCGGCACCCGCGGGAGGTCGCGGAGCTGCTCGCTGCGCGGCTGCGCGCGGTCGAGGGTGTCGCCGAGGTCGAGGTCGCCGGGCCGGGCTTCCTCAACATCCGGCTCGCGCAGGCCTCGCTCGGCTCGGTCGCGGTGCAGGTGCTCGCGGCAGGAGCGGCGTACGGCACCAACGACGCGGCTGCCGGCCAGAAGGTCAACCTGGAGTTCGTCAGCGCGAACCCGACCGGGCCGATCCACATCGGTCACGTGCGCTGGGCAGCGGTCGGCGACGCGCTCGGCCGGCTGCTGGAGGCCAGCGGCGCCGCGGTCACCCGCGAGTTCTACGTCAACGACGCCGGCGTGCAGATCGACCGGTTCGCCGCGTCGCTGCTCGCCGCTGCGCGCAGCGAGCCCACTCCGGAGGAGGGCTACGGCGGGGCGTACGTCGCGGAGTGGGCGCTCCGGGTGCTCGACCGCGAGCCGGACCTGCTCGAGCAGCCCGACGAGCAGGCGCTGGAACGGTTTCGGACCCTCGGCCTGCAGGTGGCGCTCGAGGAGATCCGCGGCTCGCTGGCGGGCTTCGGCGTCGAGTTCGACGTGTGGTTCTCCGAGCTGTCGCTGAAGGGGTCCGGCGCCGTCGAACGGGCCCTGGACCGGCTGCGCGAGCAGGGCCACGTCTTCGAGCAGGACGGTGCGGTCTGGCTGCGCACCACCGACTTCGGCGACGACAAGGACCGGGTGCTCGTCAAGAGCGACGGCTCCGGCACCTACTTCCTGTCCGACGCCGCCTACTACGTCGACAAGCGCGAGCGCGGCTTCGACAGGTGCATCTACATGCTCGGCGCGGACCACCACGGCTACGTCGGCCGGCTCAAGGCGCTGGCGGCCTGCGCCGGTGACGACCCGGCGCAGAGCCTCGAGGTGCTGATCGGGCAGCTCGTCAACGTCCTCAAGGCGGGCGAGCCGATCCGGCTGAGCAAGCGGGCGGGGACGATGGTCACGCTGGAGGACCTGCTCGAGCTGACCGGTCCGGACGCGGCGCGCTACACGCTCGCCCGCTCCTCGACCGACTCGACCCTGGACCTCGACGTCGACCTGGTCACCCGCCAGAGCAGCGACAACCCGGTGTTCTACGTGCAGTACGCCGCGACCCGCGCCGCGAGCGTGCTGCGCAACGCGGCCGACATGGGCATCGACGAGCCGGACCCGGCGTCGGTCGACCTCTCGCTGCTGGCGCACCCGCGCGAGACGGAGCTGCTGCTCGCGCTCGCGGAGTTCCCGCAGGTCGTCGCGACGGCCGCGGAGCTGCGCGAGCCGCACCGGGTGGCGCGCTACCTGGAGGAGAAGGTCGCGAAGGCCGCGCAGCGGTTCTGGGACGACTGCCAGGTGCTGCCCAAGGGCGACGAGGAGGTCGCGGCGACGACTGCCCCGCGGCTGCTGCTGTGGCGTGCCACGCGCATCGTGCTGGAGAACGGCCTGCGGCTGCTCGGCGTCACCGCTCCGGAGAGGATGTGACGGTCGTGAGCGGCACCGACCTGGAGCCGGCCGTCTGGCCGCGCACGGCCGTGCGGACCCCCGAGGGAGTGCTCGAGCTCGGCGGCGTCGACGTGCGCAAGCTCGCCGCGGAGTTCGGCACGCCGGCCTACGTCCTGGACGAGGACGACTTCCGCGCGCGCTGTCGCGAGTGGCGCGAGGCGTTCGTCGACGCCGACGTCTACTACGCAGGGAAGGCCTTCCTGTGCACCGCCGTCGCCCGCTGGATCGCCGAGGAGGGTCTGGGCCTCGACGTGTGCACCGGGGGCGAGCTGGCAGTCGCGGAGCGGGTGGCCTTCCCGGCCGAGCGGCTCACCTTCCACGGCAACAACAAGAGCGTCGCCGAGCTCGAGCGAGCCCTGCGTTACGGCGTGGGGCGCATCGCCGTCGACTCCTTCGAGGAGATCGGGCGCCTGGCCGAGCTGGCCGACCGGGCAGGTGTGCGTCAGCGGGTGCTGATCCGCTCCACCCCGGGCGTCGAGGCGCACACGCACGAGTACGTCCAGACCGGGCAGGAGGACCAGAAGTTCGGGTTCTCGCTGGCCAGCGGCGCAGCCGCCGAGGCGGTCCGTCGGGTGCTCGCCCAGCCCTCGCTCGAGCTGGTCGGCCTGCACTGCCACATCGGCTCGCACATCTTCGACACCCGCGGCTTCTCCCTCGCCGCCCACCGGATGGTCGGCCTGCTCGCTGCCATCCGTGACGAGCACGGCGTGGAGCTCGCCGAGCTCGACCTCGGTGGCGGCACCGGGATCGCCTACACCTCCGCCGACGACCCCATGCCGGCCGCCGAGTTCGCCGCCGGGTTGCGGGCCATCCTCGTCCGCGAGTGCGCGGCCGCGTCCTTGGCGCTGCCTCGGCTGGCCGTCGAGCCGGGCCGGGCGATCTCCGGTCCGACGACGGTCACCGTCTACGAGGTCGGCACGGTCAAGGAGCTGCCGGGCCTGCGGACCTACGTCAGCGTCGACGGCGGGATGAGCGACAACATCCGCACGGCCCTCTACGACGCCCGCTACACCGCCGTCCTCGCCAGCCGCGCGTCGACCGCCGAGCCCGCCAACGTGACCCTCTGCGGGAAGCACTGCGAGAGCGGCGACATCGTGGTCCACGACGTGCCGCTGCCGGCCGACCTGGCGCCGGGTGACCTCGTCGCGGTGCCGGCCTCCGGCGCCTACCACCGCTCGATGGCGAGCAACTACAACCACGTCGGCCGGCCGCCGGTCGTCGCGGTGAAGGACGA
>SCTD01000153.1 GCA_004299215.1 Frankiales bacterium
GCGATGTCGGCGCGCGGCAGGAAGACCCGGTCGATGGGGTCGAAGACGTCGTCGTACGGCGCCCAGTCCGCGAGCAGGCCCTCACTCGACTGCTGGCCGCTCGGGACGAGGTCGGGTCGGACGCCGAAGTCGATCAGCGCCTGAGCCGTCGTGTCCCCGACCGCCGCCACCTTGACGCCGGAGAGCGCGCGGGCGTCCAGGCCGTACTCCTCGAGCTTCTCGCGCACCGCCTTCACGGCGTTGACGGAGGTGAAGGCGACCCAGGAGTACTTGCCCTCGTAGAGGCCCTTCACGGCGCGCTCCATCGGCGCGGGGGTGCGCGGCGGCTCGACCGCGATGGTGGGCACCTCGACGGGAACGGCGCCGTAGGACCGCAGCACCGCCGACAGCGCGCCGGCCTGGTCGCGGGTGCGCGGCACGAGGACGCGCCAGCCGTAGAGCGCCCGGCTCTCGAACCACGCGTGCTTCTCGGCCTTCTTGACGCCCTCGCCCACCACGAGCACGGCGTCGCCGGTGAGGTCGCCCACCACCGACTCGACGGTGTCGAGCGTCGCGGTGACGGTGCGCTGCTCGGCGGTCGTGCCGTTGACGGTGACCGACACCGGGTCGCTCGCCTTGCGGCCGTGCTCGACCAGAGCGGCGGCATTCTTGGCGACCGCGCCTGCGGTGGTCAGCAGCACGAGAGTGCCTGGCACACCGGCGAGCTGGCGCCAGGGGGTGCTGTCGTCGACCCGGGCGACGGTGCGGGGCAGGGTCGCCGACACGCCCGCGTAGCCCGGTACGACCTGCTCGGCGGCCAGGCCGGGCACGACCTCGAGGCGCTGCCTGGCCTTGAGGACCGCCTCCGCCTCCTTGAGCCCCTCGGGAGTGGCGTAGGCGTCACCCGGCAGCAGCCGGACGACGGTGCGGCCGTCCTTGCTGGCGGCGGTGAGCGCGCTGCCCTGCGCCTCGCCGGGCTCGGTGCGCACGACCTCGGCGTCCTCGCGGACACCGGCCAGCACGGCCTCGTCGACGCGCGCGTCGGCGAGCACCAGGTCGGCGGCGGCGATCAGCTGCACCGCGCGCGCGGCGAGCAGGCCGGGGTCACCGGTGCCGGTCCCGACGAGCGCGACCTGACCGGCCGGCCTGCTGGGCTTCTTCGTGGGGCTCATCCAGGTTCTCCCATCAGGTCCGCGGCGCCGAGGTCGAGCAGCTCGGCAGCGAGCCGGCGTCCCACCTCCACGGCCTCGGACGTCGGACCGGTCGCCGAGAGGCGAACCGCGTCTGTTCCGTCGAGAGCGGCCACCAGGCCGCGCAGGTAGATCTCCGGGCCGTCGTCGCCCTCGGCGACCTGGCCGAGAGCTCCGACCGGAGCGGTGCAGCCGGCCTCGAGCGCCGCGAGCAGCGCGCGCTCGGCCTCCACCGCGATCCGGCTGTCGTCGTCGTCGAGCGCCTTCAGCAGCGCGACCAGCTCGGCGTCGTCGGCGCGGCACTCGATCGCGAGCGCGCCCTGCGCCGGGGCCGGCAGCAGCTGGATGGGGTCGAGCACCTCGGTGGCCTCGTCCAGCCGGTCGAGCCGGGCCAGCCCGGCGCGGGCGAGGACCACGGCGTCCAGCTCCCCGGACCGCACCTTGCCGATGCGGGTGTCGACGTTGCCGCGGATCGGCACGATCGACAGCCCCATCCCGAGCCCGCGCAGCTGTGCCGTACGCCGCGGGGATCCGGTGCCGACCCGCGACCCCTCCGGCAGCTCGCCGAGGGTCAGGCCGTCGCGCGCGACGAGCACGTCGCGCGGGTCCTCGCGCAGCGGCACCGCGGCGATGACGAGGCCGGGCGCCGGCGCGGTCGGCAGGTCCTTGTAGGAGTGCACGGCGAGGTCCACCTCGTCGGCGAGCAGCGCGTCGCGCAGCGCCGTGACGAAGACGCCGGTGCCGCCGATCTGCGCGATGGCGGCCGAGCTGACGTCGCCGGCGGTCTGCACGGTGACCAGCTCGGCCTGCACGCCGAGCTCGGTGATGATCGTCGCCGCGACCTGCCCGGACTGGGCGACCGCCAGCGCGCTGCCCCGGGTACCGAGGCGCAGCATCGGCCTCACGAGTCGTCCTCGACGAGCGTCAGCGGGGTGGTGGTGACCGCGGCGGGCGCAGCGCGGTCGAGGCCGAACAGCTCGCGCAGCGCATCGGCGTACGACAGGCCTTCCGGCGCCTCGTGCAGCTCCTTCACCCGGACGGTCGGGGTGTGCAGCAGCTTGTCGACCACGCGGCGCACGGTGGCCTCGACCTCGGCGCGGGCTGCGGCGTCGAGCGGCAGCCGACCCGAGAGCCGGGCGAGCTCGGCATCGACCAGCTCGTCGGCGCGGCTGCGCAGCGCGACGACCGTCGGGGCGATCTTGGCGGCGCGCTGCCAGGCGAGGAAGGCGCCGACCTCCTGGGTGACGATGCCGCGGGCAGCCTCGACGTCGGCGCCCGCCTCGGTGGTGGCCAGCACCTCCTGCAGCGACTCGAGGTCGACGAGCGTGACGCCGGGCAGGTCGCGCACGGCCGGGTCCACGTCGCGGGGCAGGGCCAGGTCGAGGATCGCGAGCGGTCGTCCCTCCCGCTTCTCG
>SCTD01000154.1 GCA_004299215.1 Frankiales bacterium
GCACGCTGGCATGCAGCTCGGTGCCGTACGGCCCCTCGGCGTCGGTGGCGGAACCGCCGCTCTCCCGCAGCGCCGCGGCGATCTCGCCGCGGACCTCGTCCCAGATCCCCGACCTGCGCGGGGCGGCGAAGGCGTTGACCTGCATGGCGCTGGTCCCCTGCACCAGGGTGGCCGCGACGACCTCGCCCTCGGGGCTGACGTCGACGCGCACCTCGGTGCTCGGCGGCACCGGGACGCGCAGGCCGCCGAGGTCGATCCGGTTCAGCTCGTCGTCGGGGGCGTCGGCCTCGTCCCACGGCCCCAGCGGCCGGGACGGCTCGGGGGCCGGGGACTCCGCCTCGACAGCGGCCGCGGCCTCCTCGACGACGGCCGCGACCTCGGTCTCGTCGGCGTCCTGGTTCTTGCGACGACGGAACACGCTCATCCTCCCGCTCCGGCCGGCACGACCGGACCCGCACCGCTCTCGGCATGGCCCCCGGTGGAGCCGTGCCCTCCTGCCCCGCGGGAGGAGTCCGGCAGCTCGCCGAGCACCTCCCGCCACGCCACCTGCTCGACCCGCTGCACCACCAGCTGCGCGACCCGGTCGAGCCGGCGCAGCACCAGCGTCGCGCGCGGGTCGTGGTTGATCACGACGACCTTGACCTCGCCCCGGTAGCCCGCGTCGATGGTGCCGGGCGCGTTGACGAGGGAGACGCCGTGGTGCGCGGCCAGACCCGACCGCGGGTGCACGAAGGCGGCGTAGCCCTCGGGCAGCGCCATCGCGATCCCCGTGGGCAGCACGGCCCGCTCCCCCGGCGCGAGCTCGGCGTCCTGGGTGGTGACCAGGTCGCACCCCGCGTCGCCAGGATGCGCGTAGACCGGCAGCGGCACCTCCGGGTCGAGCCGCCGCACGTCCACGTGGAGCACCGCCGCACCGCCCTCCTGCTGCCGACCGGCCCGGGATCGGACCGGGCACGACCGTACCCGCGCGCGGCCGTACCGTCGGACCATGACGTACGAGGAGCGGCTGGGGGCGCCCGTGGTCTGGTGGCTGGGCGCGCTGGGGGTCGCCCTGCTGCTGGCGGCCGGCATCCACTCCGGCGGCGACGGCGCGCGTGCGGTGGTGCCGTACGTCGTGCTGCCGGCGGTCGCCGTCGCCTGGTTGGCGCAGGCCTCCCGGGGGCGGGTCGCCGTCGTCGACGGGGTGCTGCACGTGCCCGGGGCGCGCATCCCGGTCGACGCGCTCGGCGGCGTCACCCCGCTGGACCGCGACGCGACCCGGCAGGTGCGCGGGCCGCTGGCGGAGCCGCTGGCCTTCGTCACGACCCGGCCGTGGCTGCCGGCGTCGGTCCGGCTGCAGGTCGAGGACCCGGACGACGACACGCCGTACTGGCTGGTCGGCACCCGCCGGCCGCAGGAGCTCGCCGCCGCGGTCGCCGCGGCCCGCGACGTGTCCGGCTGACCGGTCCGGGGCAGGGGATCCGGGACGAGGTCGGACGACGGAGGGCACGGACATGGCGATCGGCTCCAAGCTGGTCGGGATCGGCACCGGGATCGTGGTGCGCAGGCTGACCGACAAGGCGCTGAGCGGCGCCTGGCGCCGGACCCGGCACCAGGAGCCGCCCGCGGACCCCGCGGCGCCGGGCACCCCCTGGGCGGAGGCCCTCTCCTGGGCAGCGGCGAGCGGTGTCGCGATGGCCGTCGCCCGCCTGCTCGCGACCCGCGGGACCGCGACCGCCAAGATGAAGCTCACCGGCACGGCGCCGGAGGGCCTCGAGGGTCCGGGCGGCAGGCGCGCCCGGGCCTGAGGCCGAGCCCTGGGAGGCGACCTTGGACCCCACGCTCGACCCGGAGGACGTCGCGTTCGCGGGGGTGCTCGGCCAGCGCGCGCTGCTGCGGGACGGGCGACTCACCTCGGTCGAGCTGGTCGACCTGGTGCTGGCCCGGATCGACCGCCTGGACGGCCGGCTGAACGCCTTCCGCACGCTGTTCCGCGAGAGCGCCCGGGCCGAGGCCGCGGCCGCCGACGCCGCGCTGGCCTCCGGCGACGTGCGCCCCCTGCTCGGCGTGCCCGTCGCGGTCAAGGACAACGTCGCCGTCGCGGGGCACGCGCCCGGGATGGGGACCGGCTCCCCGGAGCCGGTGGCGGGCCGCGACGCCGAGCAGGTGCGCCGGCTGCGCGCCGCCGGCGCGGTCGTGGTCGGCACCACCCACCTGCCCGAGCTCGCGCTGTGGCCGTTCACCGAGTCGCAGACCTGGGGGGCGACCCGCAACCCGTGGGACCTCGAGCGCACGACCGGCGGCTCGTCAGGCGGCTCTGCCGCGGCCGTCGCCGCGGGCATGGTCGCCGCAGCGACGGCCTCGGACGGCGGCGGGTCGATCCGCATCCCTGCCGCCTGCTGCGGGCTGGTCGGGCTCAAGCCGCAGCGCGGCCGGGTGCCGCTCGCCCCTGACGGCGAGCACTGGCACGGGCTGTCCGTCGCCGGCGTCCTCACCCGCACTACCGCCGACTGCGCGCTCGTGATGTCGGTCCTGACCGACGGCGAGCTCGCGGCGGACGTCGCCCCCGAGCCGACCGGCCTGCGCATCGCCTGGTCGGTGCGGACGCCCGTCCCCAGCCCGGTGCACCCTGCCGTCCGGGGAGCGCTGGACGGCACCCTCGAGGTGCTCCGCGGCCTGGGCCACACCGTGCTGCACGCCGACCCGTCGTACGCCGGGATCCAGCCCTCCTTCGTCGTCCGCTACGCCCGGGGCGCGCGGGACGACCTGGTCCGGCTGGTCGACCCGAGCCGCACCGAGCCGCGCACCCGCGCCATCGCCGCCCTCGGGCGGCGGATGCCGGACCGGCTGCTCGCGCGCGCCCGAGGCTGGGGCGACCGGGCGGCGGCGCGGCTGGCCGTGCTGCCGGGCGACGCGGACGTGCTGGTCACGCCGACGCTGGCCACCCCTCCGGTCCGCGTCGGGACGTTCACCGGCCGGGCGACGCTCGTCAAGGTGGGCCGCTTCGTGCCGTTCACCCCGGCGTGGAACGTCACCGGGCAGCCCGCGCTCTCCGTCCCCGCCGGTGCCACGGCCGACGGCGTGCCGCTCGCGGTCCAGCTCGTCGGGCGGCCCGGGAGCGAGGCGCTGCTGCTGGCCCTCGCCTCCCAGCTGGAGCGGGTGACGGGCTTCGCAGAGCGCCGGCCGCCGCTCTGAGCGGCGCGCCCTCCCGTGTCCGCCCGGCGACGGTGAGTAGCGTTCGGCGAGTGACCTCAGCGGCCCCTGCGCTCGGCCCCGGCCTCGACGCCCTGCTCACCAGCCGGCTCCGACGCGGGCTGACCGGCACGGTGCTGGAGAAGCGCACGGCCACGATCGTCTTCGACGCGGTCGACGGCGGCGTGTGGACCGTCGAGATCGGCGCCGGCCGTGGCCGCGCGCGGCGCGGATCGGCCGCGAACCCGACCCTGGTCGTGCGCAGCACCGCAGGCACGCTCACCGACGTCGTACGCGGCGCCGCGTCCGGCGTGACGGCCTTCCTCGACGGCGACCTGACCGTCCGCGGCGACCTGGCGCTGAGCCTGCAGCTGGACGGGCTGTTCGCCCACGACGCCGACCGGCCGGCGGAGTTCGCCCGGGCCGAGCAGACCACCGCCATGGGCGTGCGCGCCTCCAGGTAGGAGGTGCGCA
>SCTD01000700.1 GCA_004299215.1 Frankiales bacterium
TCAACACGATGGTCGACCAGCTGTCGTCGTTCGCCGACGAGGTCACCCGCGTCGCCCGCGAGGTCGGCACCGAAGGGC
Source organism: Frankiales bacterium (assembly GCA_004299215.1). Lineage (GTDB taxonomy): Bacteria > Actinomycetota > Actinomycetes > Mycobacteriales > SCTD01 > SCTD01. The sequence goes on from SCTD01000700.1 coordinate 79, forward strand.
GGCTCGGTGGTCAGGCGCAGGTGAAGGGCGTGTCCGGGACCTGGCGCGACCTCACCGACAACGTCAACTACATGGCGTCCAACCTGACCGGCCAGGTCCGCAACATCGCCCTGGTGACCACCGCCGTGGCCCAGGGCGACCTGAGCCAGAAGATCACCGTCGACGCGCGCGGCGAGATCCTCGACCTCAAGAGCACCGTCAACACCATGGTCGACCAGCTCTCCGCCTTCGCCGCCGAGGTCACCCGCGTCGCCCGCGAGGTCGGCACCGAGGGCAAGCTCGGCGGCCAGGCCGAGGTCGCGGGCGTCAGCGGCACCTGGCGCCACCTGACCGAGAACGTGAACCAGCTCGCCGGCAACCTGACCACCCAGGTCCGCGCCATCGCCGAGGTGTCCACCGCGGTGACCCGTGGTGACCTCACCCGGAGCGTCAACGTCGAGGCGCAGGGCGAGGTCGCCGAGCTCAAGGACAACATCAACCAGATGATCGCGAACCTGCGGTCCACCACCGAGATCAACGCCCAGCAGGACTGGCTGAAGTCCAACCTGGCCCGCATCGGCGGCCAGCTGCAGGGCCAGCGCGACCTCAACGCCGTCACCCAGATGATCATGAGCGAGGTCACCCCGGTCGTCGAGGCCGTGCAGGGCGCCTTCTACCTGGCCGACTCGCCCGAGGGACGCATCACGCTGCGGCGTGCGGCGTCGTACGGCGCCGACTCGGTCGAGGACGACGTCTTCATCGCGGGCGAGGGCCTCGTGGGGCAGGCGGCCGTGGAGAAGCGGCCGATCCGCGTGCGGGACGTCCCCGCGGACCACCTGCGGGTGCGCTCCGGTCTCGGCGTCAGCACGCCGGCCGACCTGTTCGTGCTCCCGGTGCTGTTCGAGGAGCAGGTCCTCGGCGTCATCGAGCTGGCGTCGTTCCGCCGGTTCGAGGAGGTGCACGCCGGCTTCCTCGAGCAGCTCGTCGAGACCATCGGCGTCGTCCTCAACACCATCATCGCCAACGTCCGGACCGAGGAGCTGCTCGCGCAGTCCCAGCGCCTGGCCAAGGAGCTGCAGGTGCAGTCGGTGGAGCTGCAGCGCACCAACGCCGAGCTCGAGGACAAGGCCCGGCTGCTCACCGAGCAGTCCAGCGACCTCGAGATCAAGAACCGCGAGATCGAGATGGCCCGCCTCGGCCTCGAGGAGAAGGCCGAGCAGCTCGCCCAGTCCTCGCAGTACAAGTCGGAGTTCCTGGCCAACATGAGCCACGAGCTGCGGACGCCGCTGAACAGCCTGCTCATCCTGGCCAAGCTGCTCGCCGACAACCCGCAGGAGAACCTCACCGAGAAGCAGATCGAGTTCGCCC
>SCTD01000015.1 GCA_004299215.1 Frankiales bacterium
TGATCAGGTGCGGGATGCCTTCGTACGCCGTCATCTCCACGCGCTTGGGGTCGATCAGCACCATGCGCACCTCGTCCGGGGTGGCGCGCGTGAGGATGCTGACGAGCAGGCTGTTGATGCAGACCGACTTGCCCGCGCCGGTGGCGCCGGCGATGAGGATGTGCGGCGTCTTGGCGATGTTGGCGCAGACGAAGCCGCCCTCGATGTCCTTGCCCAGCGCGACCAGCATCGGGTGGTGGTCGTTGGTGGCGACACTGCTGCGCAGGATGTCGCCGAGGCTGACGTTCTCGCGGTCGGTGTTGGGGATCTCGATGCCGACGGCGGACTTGCCGGGGATCGGGCTCAGGATCCGCACGTCGGGGCTCTTGACCGCGTACGCGATGTTCCGGCTGAGCTGGATGATCCGCTCGACCTTGACGGCCGGGCCGAGCTCCACCTCGTACCGCGTCACCGTCGGACCCCGGCTGAAGCCGGTGACCGTGGCGTCGACCTGGAAGTCCTCGAGCACGCCGGTCAGGGCGGCGATGACCTCGTCGTTGACGGCGCTCCGCTTCTTGGGCGGCGTGCCGGCGGCGAGCAGGTCCGGCGGGGGCAGCTGGTAGCCGCCCTCCGGCGGGGCGAGCTGGAGCTGCTCGACGGTCTTCGGCAGCGGCTGGAACGGCTTGGGCTCCGGCGCGGGCTCGGGGTCGGGGGCGAGCGCGACCGGCTCGACGACGACCGGGCTCGCGTCCTCGGGAGCGTCCTGGGGGCTGAGCGCGCCGACCCGTCGGCGCGGGCCGCGGCGACGGAGCGGCTCGAGCGGCGGCAGCGGCTCGTCGGCGGCCGGCGCCGGCGGGGGCGTCCTGCGCAGCGCCTTGTCGCGGAGGGCCCTGAGACCGTCGGGGACCTGGTGGATCGGGGTGGCGGTGACGACCAGCAGGCCGAAGACGGCGAGCAGGACGAGCACCGGTACGGCGAGCCAGGCCGTGAGGCCCTGCTCCAGCGGGCTGCCGAGCAGGAAGCCGACCAGCCCGCCCTTCTCGTCACCCGGGATGTCGCCCTTGACCACGTGGACGACGCCGAGGGCGCCGAGGGCCAGCGCTCCCCAACCGATCACCAGGCGGCCGGAGGCGCCCGTGCCGTCGGGGTGCCGCAGGACCCGCCACGCGCCGTAGGCGAGCAGCACGGGCAGCAGCAGCGCGCCCTTGCCGAGGATCGCGGTGAGCAGCTCGTCGACCTGCTCGCCGGCTCCGCCGGCCTGCCACCAGGCGCCTCCCGCGCTGACCAGCGCGCCGGCGAGCAGCAGCAGGCCGAGCCCGTCACGGCGGTGGGCCGGGTCCATCTCCTTGGCGCCGGTGCCGGCGGCCCGGCTGGCTCCGCCGACGGCGTGCGCCGTGAGCGTGAGGAGTCCGATGACGGCGCGGACCAGCGCACGGATCAGCAGCGCGACGCCGTGGACGGAGCGGGCGACCAGGCCGGGGCCCCGCTGGGGGCGGCGGCCGGAGCTGCGGCTGCTCGGCTTGTGGGCCGGCTTCTTGGCCGGGGGCTTGCGGGTGCCCGACGAGCGCGTGCCGCTGCCGCTGCGCGAGCGCGTCTGGGTGGAGCCGGTGCTGGCCATGCCGGGACGCTACCGCCGGATACCACCAGTCCCAGGGGTCACAGGGGGTGACACGCCGGAGCGGGGGTGGCCGGACGGGGCGATCACGGCCCCCGCCCCCCACAGGATCGGTCGTGGAGGACGCACCTCTCAGACCTCGATGACCACCGGGACGATCATGGGGCGCCGGCGGTAGGTGTCGTTGACCCATCGCCCGACGATCCGGCGGACGTTCTGGGCGACCTCGTGCGCGTCGGCCACTCCCTCGCCGGCGGTCCGGTCGAGCTCGGCCTCGATGAGCGCGCGCACCGGGTCGAAGGCGCTGCGGTCGTCGGTGAAGCCGCGGGCGGAGATGTCCGGCCCGCCGGCGATCTTGCCGGTGACGCTGTCGACGGCGAGCGTGACGGAGATGAAGCCCTCGTCGCCGAGGATCCGGCGGTCCTTGAGGGTCGTCTCGCCGACGTCGCCCACCTCGAGCCCGTCGACGAAGACGTAGCCGCACGGGACGGCGCCCACGATCGAGGCCTTGCCGTCGACCAGGTCGACCACGACCCCGTCCTCGGCGAGCACGATCCGGTCGTCCGGCACCCCGGTCAGCCGGGCCAGCTCGGCGTGCGCCCGCAGGTGGCGCCACTCGCCGTGGACGGGCATCAGGTTGGACGGCGTGGTGGCGTTGAGCAGGTAGAGCAGCTCACCCGCCGGCGCGTGCCCGGAGACGTGCACCTGCGCGACGCCCTTGTGCACGACGCGGGCGCCCCAGCGAGACAGCCCGTTGATGACGCGGTAGACGGCGTTCTCGTTGCCGGGGATCAGCGACGAGGCGAGCACGACGGTGTCCTCGGCGGCGATCCGGATCTGGTGGTGCGACCGGTTGGCCATCCGCGACAGCGCCGACAGCGGCTCGCCCTGCGACCCGGTCGAGACCAGCACGACCTTGGAGGCCGGCAGGTGCTCGACGTCCTTCATGTCGATCATCAGCCCGTCCGGCACGCGCAGGTAGCCGAGGTCGCGCGCGACGCCCATGTTGCGGACCATCGAGCGCCCGACGAACGCCACGGACCGGCCGTGCGCGTGGGCGGCGTCCAGCACCTGCTGCACCCGGTGCACGTGCGAGGCGAAGCAGGCGACGATCACCCGGCCGGCGGAGGTGCGTACGACCTCGTCGATCACCGGGCCGATCTCGCGCTCGGGGGTGACGAAGCCGGGGACCTCGGCGTTGGTGGAGTCGCTGAGCAGCAGGTCGATGCCCTCGCGGCCGAGGCGTGCGAAGCCGCCGAGGTCGGTGAGCCGGCCGTCGAGCGGCAGCTGGTCCATCTTGAAGTCGCCGGTGTGCAGCACGATCCCGGCCTGGGTGCGGATCGCGACCGCCAGCGCGTCGGGGATCGAGTGGTTGACCGCGAAGAACTCCAGGTCGAACGGCCCGAGGACGACCCGCTCCTCCTCGACCACCGTCTGCAGCACCGGCTCGATCCGGTGCTCGCGCAGCTTGGCGGCGAGCAGCGCCAGGGTGAAGCGGCTGCCGAGGATCGGGATGTCGCGCCGCTCGCGCAGGAGGTACGGCACGGCGCCCAGGTGATCCTCGTGCCCGTGGGTGAGCACCACGGCCTCGACGTCGTCGAGCCGGTCCCGCAGGTAGGAGAAGTCCGGCAGGATCAGGTCGATCCCGGGCTGGTCGGACTCCGGGAAGAGCACTCCGCAGTCGACGACGAGCAGCCGGCCGGCATGCTCGAAGACCGTCATGTTGCGGCCGATCTCGCCGAGACCGCCGAGCGCGATGACGCGCAGGCCGCCGTCCGGCAGCGGCGGAGGAGGGCCGAGCTCGGGGTGCGGATGACTCACGGCAGAGCCAGCCCGCCCGCGGCGAGGTCCACCGCGAGCACCGCGCGCTGCTCGTCCGTCGCGTCGACCAGCGGGAGGCGGACCGGACCCACCGGACGGCCCAGCAGGGCCAGCGCGGCCTTGACCATGATCGCCCCCTGGGTGCGGGTCATGATCCCGACCGTCACGGGGATCGTGCTCGCGTTGATCTCTCGCGCGCGCTTGAGGTCGCCGGCGTCGACCGCCTCGACCAGGGCGCGGTGCCGGTCGGCGACGACGTGCCCGGTGACGCTGACGACGCCGATCGCGCCGCAGGCCAGCAGCGGCAGGTTGAGGGCGTCGTCGCCGGAGTAGTAGGCGAGGTCGGCCTCGGCCATCACCCGCTGCGCGGCGAACAGGTCGGCCTTCGCGTCCTTGTTGGCGACGATCTGCGGGTGCTCCGCGAGCCGCAGCAGCGTCTCGTGCGCCAGCGCGACGCCGGTCCGGACCGGGATGTCGTAGAGCATCACCGGCAGGCCGGTCGCCTCGGCGACCGTGCGGAAGTGCGCGAGCAGGCCCTCCTGGGGAGGCCGGCTGTAGTAGGGGGAGACGACGAGAAGCCCGTTGGCCCCGGCCTTCTCAGCGGTGCGGGCGGCCTCCACCGAGTGCCGGGTGTCGTACGTCCCGACGCCCGCGACCACCGTTGCCCGGTCGCCGACGGCGTCGACGACGGCCCGGATC
>SCTD01000155.1 GCA_004299215.1 Frankiales bacterium
TCTCCTCGACCGTGGTGAAGCGGCGGCCGCACTCCGGGCACGAGCGGCGGCGCCGGATGGCGTCGCCCTCGCTCGTCTCGCGGCTGTCGACGACCCTGCTGTCGGGGTGCCGGCAGAACGGGCAGCGCATTGCCGGACTCCTCTCAGTAGCGTCGTCTTGTCCACACCCTGTGACACACCGTCCACACACCATGTGGAGAACTACACCGGTGTAATCCCTAGATGTTGTGGGGACAGTAGGGCCGGACCACAAGGGAGGCAAGCAACACGCCGAACTCGTCGCGAACCCGCAGGTCACGCCGCGTGTTGGCCGCGACGCCCGGGCGTGTCGCAGGTCACACCGCTGACGGGCCCGTCCCGAGATGTCCCGATCCACGTCCCCGACGGTCCCACCGGGGTCCGACAGTCCTGGCCGGCGTCCCTGCACACAGCCCTCTCACGACACGCCGCCCGCGCCCCGGGGCGCCCGTCGTACCGGCGTGTCGGCGTCGGGTTGTGTGCACCCGGACCTCCGCAGCCGCTCGGCAGCCCTCAGCCGCCCGGCCGGACCAGACCGGTCTCGTAGGCGAGCACCACGGCCTGCACCCGGCCGCGAAGCTCGAGCTTGCCGAGGATGCGGTTCACGTGCGTCTTCACCGTCGCCTCGCTGACCACGAGCTCGCCGGCGATCTCGTCGTTGGTCCGTCCGCGGGCGATCAGGACGAGCACCTCCCGCTCGCGGTCGGTCAGCACCTGCAGCGGCGGCGGCACACCGACCACGGGTGGCGGCCGCGAGATGTGCTCCTCGATCAGCCGGCGGGTCAGCCGCGGCGCGAGCAGCGCGTCACCCGCCGCCACCGTCTCGATCCCCGCGACCAGCCGATCCGCGGGCGTGGCCTTGAGCAGGAAGCCGGCCGCTCCCGCGCGCAGAGCGCCGTAGACGTACTCGTCGAGGTCGTACGTCGTGAGCACCAGCACGCGGGTCCCCGTCCCGCGGGCCACCAGCTCACGGGTTGCGGCGATCCCGTCCAGCACCGGCATCCGGATGTCCATCAGCACCACGTCGGGAGACTCCCGGCCGACGACGTCGATCGCCTCGCGCCCGTCGCCTGCCTCCCCGCGCACCTCGATCCCGCGCGCCTCGAGCACCATCCGCAACCCCGAGCGCACCAGCTCCTGGTCGTCGGCGATGACGACCGAGGTCACACGTCCGCCGTCTCGACCGGCAGCACGACCTCGAGCCGGAACCGCCCGTCGCGAGTGAACTCGTGCTCGATCCGGCCCCCGAACACCGACACCCGCTCGGTCATCCCGACCAGCCCGAGCCCGCTGCCCGTCGACGGCCCCGGCCTGCCGCGGTTCTCCGCCTCGATCACCAGCGACCGGACGCTGCGTCGTACGCGCAGCCGGACCCGCCGGTCCGAGGAGTACTTCAGCGCGTTCGTCAGCGCCTCCTGGACGATCCGGTAGGCGGACAGGTCGATCCCGGCCGGCAGCTCGAGCACCGGCCCCTCGACGTCCGCGTCCACCTCGAGGCCGCTGCGGCGGAACTGGTCCAGCAGCTCCTCCAGCCGGTCGAGCCCCGGGTCGGGGTCGAGCCCGAGCTCGTCGTGGTCGTCCCGCACGAGCGACAGCAGCCGCCCCGTCTCCGCCAGCGCACGCCGACCGGTCTCGGCCACCTGCGCCATCGCCGTCGCGGCGCGGTCCGGATCGCGCCGCACGAGCTCCTCCCCCGCCGACGCCTGCACGACCATCGCGCTGATCGAGTGCGCGAGCACGTCGTGCAGCTCCCGCGCGATCCGCGCGCGCTCCGCGGCGATGGCGTCGTCGCGGACCGTCGCCTGCAGACGTGACAGCAGCTCCGCCTGCTCCGCGAGTCGCGCGCTGCGCTCGGCGAGGGTGCGCATGACACGACCGAAGACGTACGGCGGGATCAGCAGCGCGGCGACGAACACCACGTCGGTGACGTCCGCCGGGGCGCCGTCCGCGCGCTCGACGCCGAGGACGGTGAGCAGGTAGCACGGGACGAGCGCGACGAGACCTCGCAGGTCCAGCAGCCACCGCCCCAGGGAGAACGACGCCAGCACCATCACCAGCACCGGTGCCGCGAGGTCGTCCACGGCCGGCCCGACGCGAGACAGCCCCAGCAGCAACAGGATCGACGCCGGTGCGACCACCAGGGGCCACCGGCGGCGCGGGACCAGCAGCGCGCATGCGAGCGCCTCGACGGCCAGCACCAGCGGCAGTCGCGGCGGGCCGTACGCCACCGCCTCCAGCACCGCGACGACGAGCATCAGCAGCGGCAACAGGGCGTCGCGCCAGCCGAGGCTTCGGTCGTCCCCCATGGCGGAACGGTAGCGGGGTGAGGCGTGCCGAGCATCCACCTCAGGGTGGAGACCGGACCGTTCCGCGGGCCGACGACGGGCGGTCCGCGCGTCCCTAGCGTCGGCGTCACCGACGACGTCTCAGGGGGACACGTGAAGCTCGACGACCAGCAGATCGCTCGTGCAGCTGTTGCGGCGGCAGTCGCGGGGACGGTCCTCGCGCCGATCGCCGCGCTCTCGCGGTTCGCGACCGAGGACGGCAAGGAGGACCTCGAGAGCGGCGTGGTGCGCGCGTGGGCGGAGCCCGCTGCGGACGCCCTGGCGCCGCTGCTCGAGTGGGCGAGCGCCGACACCGTCTACCTCACCTACGGCAAGCTCTGGGCGCCGATCCTGCTCGTCGTGGTGCTCACCGCCGTTGCCGTGCGTCGTACGCGCGAACCTGCGGGCGCCGAGAAGTGGGGCTGGCGGCTGACTCTCACGGGGCTCGTCGGGATGACGGTCGGCGTCACCGGCAGCTACTGGACGCCGCTGCTGGAGGAGTTCTTCCTGGCCACCCTGCCGTTCATGCTGATCGGGATGGTCGGCGCTCTCGTCCTCGGGATCCCGCTGCTGCGCAGGGGCTTTCGGCCGCGGGCGGCCGCGGTGCTGCTGATCCTGTGGCTGCCGCTGTTCTTCGTGCTCAGCTCGGTCATCGCCATGGGGGCTGCGCTGCTTCCGGCGCTGTGGGCGTTCGCGCTGGCCGGCAGGACGCTGGGGGCTTCGACGCCGACCCGGCAGGTGGCCGGCGTGAGCTGACGCGCAGCGAGTGGGCCCGTCACCGACGGCTGTCGCCGGTCCCACCGGGTCGCACACAACGTGCTCGCGACACGCCGCCCGCGCGCCGGGCTGCCCGTCCGTACCGGCGAGTCGGCGAAGGGTCGTGTGCAGGACGGTCGGCCGCACTCCGCGCGGTAGTACGGTCCGCTCGTGCCAGCTCCCCGCGGTGACACGGCGGTGCTCTGGGCGCTGCTCGGCCAGCCGCCGGCGAGCGGCTTCGAGATCTGCTCCACCGTCGGCTCGGCCACCGGCCGCCGCTGCACGCCGCGCCAGCTGATGCCCTCCTTGATCCGCCTCCGGGACGCCGGCCTGGTCGAGGTGGACCGCACCGGCGACCCGCACCGCTACGCGCTGACCGAGCGCGGGACGCAGGCGGCCTACGACACCGGCCCGGGCAAGCCCGAGCCGGCCGTGCTGGTGATGGCCGACCTGGTCGGCTTCACCCGCTTCACCGAGCAGCACGGCGACGGCGCCGCCCACGAGCAGGCGTCGCGGCTGACCGCGCGAGCCCGGGCAGCGGCGGCGGCCCACCGCGGCACGGTGGTCAAGTCGCTCGGCGACGGGGTGCTGCTCCGCCTGCCGCCGCACACCGACCCGGTCCCGGTGCTGCAGGCGCTCGCCGCGGACCTCGCACGCGGCGAGCCGACCTGGCAGCTGCACGGCGCCGCGCACCTGGGCGCACCGCTCCGCCACGGCGGCGACGTCTTCGGCCGCGACGTCAACCTGGTGTCGCGGCTGTGCGGCCTGGCCGGTCCCGGCGAGGCTCTGGTGACCGGCGGCGACGAGTCGATGAGCGTGCCGGGCGTCGACGACGCCGTGCGCGTGCGGAGGGTGACGCTGTGACCATGGACGAGTTCTCGCGGCAGGCGTTCGCCGAGTGGGAGGCCGCGCGCAGCGTCCGCCGGCGCGGGGTGTGGATGCACGCGATCGTCTTCGCAGCGGTCAACCTGCTGCTCATCGTCATCTGGGCGGTGACCGGGGCGGGCTTCCCGTGGTTCGTCTTCCCGCTCTTCGGCTGGCTGATCGGGCTGGCCTCCCACACCGCCTCGGTCTACGTCCTGCGCAGCCCGGAGGACGAGCTGTTCCTCCGCGAGCTCCGCCGGGGCTGACCGCCGGCTCAGTCCTGCTGCAGCGCCGCCAGCGCCTCGAAGTTCTCCCACATCTGCGGCACGCCCAGCTCGGCCCGCTGGCCCAGCGCGACGTCCTTGCACAGGTCCCAGGTCCCGCTGACCCACAACCAGTCGAGCACCAGGCCGCGGTCGAGCAGCCCCTGCTTGACCAGCGTGCCGATCGTCTCGTGCCACTTCAGGACGGCCATCACCGCCGCGTGATCCTCGGACTCGACGCCCAGCTGCTGGAACTCCTCCCAGCTCATCCCCCCGGTCTCCCGCGCCTTCCAGAGCAGCGCCTGCCCCCGCTCCATCAGTGGTGTCTGGCCGAGCTGCGCGAGCTGCAGCATCAACTGGGCGTCGGTCTGCGTCGGACGGGTCTCGACCCGGAGGTCACCCCTCGTCGTCGTGGTCATCGCTCACCCCCACGCCGGCCACCGTGACCGGCTCCACCGAGAACTGCACTCCTGCGGCGAGGCGTCGTCAAGATGCTGCGACACGCCGCCCATGCCCCTGACCGACTCGTCGTACGGCATGTCGATGCGCGGTCGGTCCGCGATCTTCCCAGGGAGCGGCTGGCACGGGACACGCCGGCGTGTCCCG
>SCTD01000701.1 GCA_004299215.1 Frankiales bacterium
GAACCCTCCCCGGCCGCGGCGGGGTCCTGCGGCTGCGACCGGTCACCCGGACCGACCTGCGCGCCCACGACCTGGGCCGCACCGCCCGCGACGCCAACCCCGCCCTGCGCGAGCTGCTCGGCACGCTCGACGGCGAACGCTGCCGCTTCCCCGGCTGCACCCGCCGCAAGAAGCTGCACGCCCACCACGTCCGCTACTGGACCGACGGCGGCAGCACCGACCTGGACAACCTGGTGCTCGTCTGCGCCCGGCACCACACCCTCATCCACAGCCAGGGCTTCCAGCTCACCCTCCAGCCCGACCGGCAGCTGGAGGTCACCACCGCCGACGGCACCCGGCTGCTGCACCACCCCGCACCAGCCTGGGGCGACCCCGCCGCACTGGCGGTCGCACGCGTTTCCGCGGAAACGCTCCCACCCGAGACCGTCCAACCCCGCATCGACCTCGGCTACGTCGTCAACGTCCTGCTCGCGCAGGCGTCCTGACCCACGAGGTCGCGGGACCAGGCCGGTGGAGGTAGCGCTCGGGCGCGAGATCCTGCCCTCACCCCGCGGAAGGATGAGCGATGGAGCGTCGCCGTCAGGAGCTGACCCTGCGGGTGAAGGTGATGTGGGTGACGCCGCTGGGTGAGGACACCGCCTCCACGTCGTAGGACTCCTGGACGTCCTCGAGGCCGTCCCAGATGCGGACACCGCGTCCGAGCACGATCGGGACTTGGACGAGATGCATGTGGTCGACGAGGCCGTCGGCGAGGAAGTCGCGGATGACAGTGGCGCCACCGCCGATCCGTACGTCCTGGCCGTCGGCCGCTTCCCTGGCCGCCCTCAGCGCGTCGATGGGGGCTGCGTCGAGGAAGTGGAACGTGGTGCCGCCCTCCATCTCGATCGACGGCCTCGGGTGATGAGTGAGCACGAAGGTCGGCGTGTGGAAGGGCGGGTTCGGGCCCCACCAGCCCTTCCAGTCCTGATCCTCCTGCCAGCCCGGCGGGCCGAACTTGTTGGCTCCCATGATCTCGGCGCCGATCCCGGAGCTGTGGCGCTGGGCGAAGGCATCGTCGAGCCCGGCGCTTCCCGTCGGGTCCCAGTAACGGGTGCGGAACATCCACTCGTGCAGACGCTCGCCCGCATGGCCGAAGGGTGCATCAGCGGACTGCGGCTCGCCGGTGCCGAAGCCGTCTAGGGAGATCGAGAAGTTGTGTATCCGGGTGAGGGACATCCGCTGCTCCTTGCTCGCGCCTTGCACGATCTGGGAAAAGACGACAGGCGCCGACGCTTCTCATCGATTTCGCATGGCCGCCCGATCAGCGGCAGATGAGTGCGCGTGGCTGCCAGGCGGTCTCGGTCCTCCACCCGGTCCGGGAGCGCTTCACGTGCTGGCGCTCTCCCGGATCGGGTTGTCGCGACAGCACGCCGAAGGAGCCAG
>SCTD01000016.1 GCA_004299215.1 Frankiales bacterium
CGGAGGCCGAGGAGGCCGAGCTGGCCGGGATCTACCGGGCCCGTGGCGTCGACGACGCGACGGCTCGGGAGGTCGCCCGGCAGCTCTCGCGCGACCCGGAGACGGCGTGGCGCGTGCACGCCCGCGAGGAGCTGGGCGTCGACCCCGACGACCTGCCCTCGCCGTGGACCGCCGCCGGGTCGTCCTTCGCGGCGTTCGTGGCCGGGGCCGCGGTGCCGCTGACGCCCTTCCTGCTCGGCGCCACGAGCCTGCTGGTGCCGCTCCTGCTCGCCATGGTGGCGCTGTTCGCCGCGGGAGTCCTGGTCAGCCGGTTCACGAACCGCACCGCCCTCTACAGCGGCACGCGCCAGCTGCTGCTCGGCTCCGCCGCGGCCGCCGTGACGTACGCCATCGGCAGCCTGGTGGGCGTCGGCGTCTGACGTCAGGCCGGCAGCTGGACCCTCGGGGTCGGCCGCGCGGTGGCGCTCGGCGGCGGCAGCAGTCGCACCTCGACGGTCACCCAGCCGCTGTCGCTGCGCACGTGGACCGACCCGCCGTAGACCTCGACCAGCCGGCGGACGACGTAGAGGCCGACGCCGATGCCCTCGCGATCGCGCGTCGCACCGCTGTCGAGCTGGGTGAAGGGCTCGAAGAGCCGCTCGGCCGACGTCAGGTCCAGGACGCGTCCCTCGTTGGACACGGTGACCCAGACGCCGCGCTCGTCAGAGCCGCCCGCGAGCAGCGGGACCGCCCCCTCGGCGCCGTGCTGCAGGGCGTTGTCGACCAGGTTCGCCAGCACCTGGTGCAGCGCCTGCCGGTCGATCCGCGCCCGGGTGCCCGGCTCGACGAGGACGGAGACGGCGCTCGCTCCGGACCGGCTGGCCGGCGCGAGCATCGCCACCTCCGCCGCCACCGCGTCGACGTCGCTGACCGCACCGGGGTCGACCGCCGTGGCTTGCGCGGCGATGAGCATGTTCTCGAGCAGGCGGGACAGCCGCTCCTGCTGGTCCAGCACGGCGTTGAGCAGCGCGGCCCGGCTGCTGGGGTCGAGTCGCTCGCCGCGCTTGAGCAGGGTGAGGGCGGCTCCGCGGATGCCGGTGAGCGGGGTGCGGAACTCGTGCGACACGGTGCCGATGAGGTCGGCCCGCATCCGGTCCGCCTCGGCGAGCCGCGCCTGCACCGAGCTGTGCCCCGCGTTGAGCTCGGCGCGCATCGCGTCGGACTGCGCACGGCTGCTCTCGTTGGCCCGCCAGAACAGCACGAGGACCGCGGACTCGGCCAGGATGGCGGCCGCGTGCACGACCGCCCAGCCCCAGTCGCCGAGCGGGTAGTCCACGCCGGCCGGCCGCGCGGCGAGCACGCCGTTCTGCAGCAGCACGAAGCCGATCGCCAGGGCGTGGACGGTCCAGTCCTGGTAGAGGGCGATGACCGCGACGGTCACGAAGTAGTGGACGTGCGCCTCGGCCGCGCCGTCGGCCAGGTGCACCAGCAGCGCCGAGCCGGTGAGCAGGCCCAGGCCGGCAGCCAGCGCGCGCGACCAACGGGGGAGCGGGCTGCACGCGAGCGCCAGCAGCGCCCCCATCGGCAGGAGCACCTCGAGCACCGCCGGCGGCCCGTCCAGCAGCAGCGCCACCGCCACGAGGACCGGAACGTGCGCCGCGAGCAGCCGGCAGACGACCCGGTGCCGCCAGGCCCAGTCCGCGTCGGGCAGGGCGGCGCCCCGGGGGAGCCAGCCGACGCGCACGGGCCTGCCCGCGGACGGGCGGGCGTGCGGCGGCAGGGTCATGTCCCCAGCGTGCCCGCTGGGGCACGCTCCCACCATGACTCGAACGGGTCATGTCGGGACAGTCCGGGCGGGCGCGGAACCTGGACGCAGGCTGCCCGAGGGGCCGGCGGCGGTGTCCGGTCGTGTAACGTCGCGGACATCTGCAGCAGGGCCAAAGACGTCCCGGGGCGCAGGAGCACCACCCACGCAACTCCCCGGAAGAGGTCTCGCTCGTGATGTCTGCTGTCCCCTCCTCGTGTCCTCCTGCCCAGGGTCTCTACGACCCCGCCAACGAGCACGACGCCTGCGGCGTGGCCTTCGTCGCCGACATCGCCGGCCGGGTCACCCACGACACTGTCGAGCAGGGCCTGAACGCGCTGCGCAACCTCGAGCACCGCGGCGCCTCCGGTGCCGAGCCGGAGACCGGTGACGGCGCGGGCATCCTGGTGCAGGTCCCGGACGCCTTCCTGCGGGCGGTCCTGGGCGTCGACCTGCCGGAGCGCGGCCACTACGCCATCGGCACGGCCTTCCTCCCGCAGGACGCGGCCGAGGCGGAGGCTGCCCAGCGGGCGATCGACGCGATCGCCGGTGAGGAGGGCCTGCGCTCCCTGGCGTGGCGCGAGCTGCCGGTCGACCCCGAGGGCGCCGGAGTCGGCCGGACGGCGCGATCGGTCATGCCGCGCTTCGCGCAGCTGGTGCTGGTCAGCGCCGACCCGGAGATGACGCCCTACGCGCTCGAGCGCCGGGCGTACGTCACGCGCAAGCGGGCGGAGCACGAGACCGGGACCTACTTCTCGTCCCTGTCCACGCGCACCCTCGTCTACAAGGGGATGCTCGCCACCGGGCAGCTGCAGC